>JAEUWI010000046.1 GCA_016791475.1 Candidatus Hydrogenedentota bacterium | reverse complement strand
TCGCTCGCGCCCACCACGGCGGGTCTTCGACCTGGGCTACGATATGCCGTCCCTGCGGGACTAAACCCAACGTGACTTTACACTCAATCCACCGCGGCTCCTTTTAGAAGCCTTCCTCATTCCACCGGTTCTACCGGTGGCTTCTGATTTGGCCAACTCCCTTTGGTTTCCTTCCGGTGGGCCCTCAATACTTGCACCGTCAGTCTTCTCGGTGCTTCAATGGCGAATATCAAAAAAATTCGACCAAGTTTACGACGAAGGATAATGTTGATGCGTCACTTGAATCATTTGTTCGCCCTGGCATTCTCTCTGGCGGCCCTCCTGGCTTCCATTCCCGTTCTCGCGGCGCCCGCGACGCCGATTGCGCTTCACCCGGACAACCCCCATTATTTCCAGTGGCGCGGTAAGCCCACCGTCCTGATTACCTCCGGCGAGCACTACGGCGCGCTGATGAACATCGACTTCGACTATGCCCGCTACTTCAAAACGCTGCAAAAGGATGGATTGAACCTCACCCGGACCTTTTCCGGCAGCTATGTGGAACTCGCCCACAATTTCGGCATAACGGACAATACCCTCGCGCCCGACGCATCGCGCTACATCACGCCCTGGGCCCGGAGCGCCGAACCGGGCACGAATGATCGTGGCCCGAAGTTCGACCTGACCCAGTGGGACCCGGCCTACTTCGAGCGCTTGAAAGACTATATGACGAAGGCTTCGGAGGCCGGCGTGGTCGTGGAGTTCACCCTTTTCTGCACGCTCTATGAAGACCCCCTCTGGGCCGCCTCGCCGATGAACGCGGCCAACAACATCAACGGCGTGGGGGAGTGTCCGCGCCAGGAAGTGTACAAGCTCATGCACGACGATCTGACGGATGTTCAGGTGGCCATGACCCGGAAGATCGTGCAGGAGCTAAAGGACTTCGACAACCTGATCTACGAAGTGTGCAACGAACCCTATGTTGACGATACGGTTAATCTGGAGTTTCAACACCAGATCGTCGACACGATCGTGGAAGAAGAAACGAAGCTGGGCGTGCGCCACCTGATTTCGCTTAACATCGCCAACCAGAAAGCGCAGGTGGAAAACCCTCACCCGGAGGTGAAGGTGCTTCAGTTTCACTATGCCCACCCGGAAGCCGTGACCATGAACTACGGTCACAATCGCGTCATCGGCGACAACGAGACGGGCTTTGACGGCAAAGAAGATTTCCCCTACCGCAGCGAAGCCTGGGATTTTATTCTGGCGGGTGGCGCGGTGTTCAACCATCTGGACTACTCCTTCACCGCGAAGCATCCCGAGGGCGATTTCATGGCCTTCGAGTCCCCCGGCGGCGGTGGCCCCGCGATCCGCAAGCAGCTCAGCGCGCTGAAACAGTTTGTCGAGGGTTTCGACTTTGTGAAAATGCAGCCGTCCCTGTCGCTGGTGAGCAAGGTGTCGAAGCCCGTGCGTGCCCAGGCCCTCGCCGAGCCCGGCGTGGCCTATGCCGTATACCTGCGCATGAAGAAGGAGGCGCTGGAGGCGGGAAAGCCAATTTCGGCGGAATTCGATCTGGAACTGCCCGAAGGCGCCTATTCGGTTGAGTGGCTTAACACGAAGACCGGCGAGAAGACGGTTGGCGAGACAATCAAACACACCGGCGGAAAGAGCCGGGTCGTGACGCCGGAGTTCTTTGAGGATATCGCGGTGGCGATTCGAAAGGAATAGCCACCCTATGCAGAATCGAGCCAGTATTCGTATGGCGGAAGCCTGGGTCGCGACACTGATCGTCGCTTCCTTCCTGGGTTCAGGGTGTCTTGCTCACCGCCATAGTGACTTCGTATTTCCCTTGAGAATAACCGGGGCCGTAGTAGACGCACAAGATGGAGCAGCACTGTCCGATGTGTACCTGGAATTTGAGAGCGATTCCATACGGTATCCGGATGAGTCGTTAATCGGATTCTCCGCCGATGGAACGATCGACATGGATTATCTTCTGGCTTTCGGTCGCAAGCAGCGTCGGGGGTTGAACGGCTACAAGAGCCCAGAGGATACCTGCCGGATTGTGCTCACCCGTGATGGCTATGTGCCAGCCGTATTTGAGTTTAGACTCAATGAACTTGATGGGGAATGTGAACACCCGATTGATCTGGGGAATGTGGTGTTGTCGCGTGACTGAATACGCTCCCGCTTCTCAGGTTCCGTCGTTAGCGCCAACATTGTCGCCTCACATCCACGGGGACTGGCCCGCGCATCGCGGTGGGCGTTGCCACGTCGGGTAGTTCCCTGGGAATCGGGGTTATCTTCACGCCGGAAAAGTGCCCCCGCGCGGGTCCGTCCCTTTTGCTTGTGATTTGACGTGCTTTTGTGGGATCCTGCTGGCCCTCGACTGTCGGGAACCAGATTCAACGAAGGAATCATTTCATGAAATCCAGCCGCAGAACATTTCTCAAGCAGGCGTCCGCCCTCTCGGCGGTGCCCTTCCTTCTCCCCTCCAAAGTTTGGGCCGCGGAGGTGAAGCCCAGTGAGCGCCTCACCATGGGCTTCATCGGAACGGGCAAGCAGAACAACCATCTGATGAACAGCTTCATCGAGCGCCCGAACGTGCGTATTGTGGCCGTTTGCGACGTGGATACCACGCGCCGTACGGCCGCCCAGCAGCGGGTGAACGAATTCTACACGGCCCGCCCGGAGCTTGGCGCGGCGGATTGCGCGGCCTACAATGATTTTCTGGAACTGATCGCCCGCGACGACATCGACGCCGTCTGCATCGCGACGCCGGACCACTGGCACGCCATCCAGACCATCGCCGCGCTGAAGGCGGGCAAGGATGTCTACTGCGAAAAGCCCCTCACGCACAATGTGCATGAAGCCGTGGAAATCATGAAGGCGGTGAAGAAGTACAAGCGCGTACTTCAGACCGGCTCGATGCAGCGTTCCATGGAAGAGTTCCGCGTGGCCTGCGAGCTCGTGCGCAACGGCGCCATCGGCAAGATCAGCCATGTGGAGTGCAGCTTCGGCGCGCCGGGCGTTCCCTGCGACCTCCCCGAAGAGCCCATGGAACCCGGTCTTGACTGGGAAGGCTGGGTGGGCCCAGGCCCAATGCGCCCCTACAACTCCGTGCTCAGTCCGCGCGGCAAGCACGACCACTTCCCCATGTGGCGCTTGTATAAAGAGTACGGCGGCGGCATGGTTTGCGACTGGGGTGCGCACCACCTCGACATCGCCCAATGGGGCCTCGACATGGACGATAGCGGCCCGATCAAGGTGGAAGCACCGGCCGATCCTGCGGCGGTCGAAGGTGGCATCCTCCACTACAAGGGCGGTGTGACGGTCCATCACAAGAGTGGCTTCGGCGCCCATTTCTATGGCGCCGACGGCGAAGTGAAGGTCAACCGCGGCCAGTTCGAATTCTGGCTCGGCGGTAAAAAGGTCACGGGCCACGCGCAGAAGGGCGAAGGCACCTCGCTTGAAGCCTCGATCATTCTCGTGCAGAAGGAATACCTGGCCAACGCCAAGGTGAAGCTCTATGAGAGCCGCGACCACATCGCGGACTTCCTCAACTGCGTCCAGACCCGCAAGAAACCCATCACCAACGAGATCGTCGGTGGCCGCACCGCCATCTGCTGCCACCTGCTCAACCAGGCCTACTACAACCACACGACCATCGGGTGGAAGCCGAAGCAGATGAAGCTCGCCCGCAACGGCGGCAAGGCGGAATGGCTCACCCGCGAGTACCGCAAGCCCTGGACGGTGTAGCCTGCGTCTTCTGATTTGGTGTAACATGCCCGTGGATCTGGTTTGGGTCCACGGGCATTTTAGTGCTCCCCAACCGAAAAGGAATATTCTCCCATGCGTTACGACGAAGAGGAACTGGTGATCCTCATGGCCCTCGAAAACGGACGGCTCGATCTCAGGATTCCTTCACAAACAGAATTGGCGGAAATTCGCGAGATGGCGGGCAATACGCCGCTCTAGTGCCGATGCGAAGCACTTCGCGTACACACGAGCGAACTGCCGAGCTCGAAAGTAGTCTATCGAAGGAGATTCCATGCGCCCATCCCTGGTCCTGCTCTGCCTTGGCCTCTCCGTTTCTGCCTTCGGCGCCACGCTGGCCGATCTGCCGCCCGAAGCTGCCCTCCCCACGACGGGCGATTGGCTGGTCAAGGGGAGTGATACGCCAGCCGGGATTTACCGCTCGGCCGACGCCCAATCACTGGTGCTTTCCAACGGCTTGATCCGGCGCGAATTTCGCCTGTCGCCCAACGTCGCCACGGTCGCCTTCGACAACCTCATGACCGGCGAGGCTATTTTGCGTGGCGTGAAGCCGGAAGCGCGAGTAACCCTGAACGGGCAGTCTGTCGACGTGGGCGGACTCGCGGGTCAGCCCAACTACGCTTTTCTCGCGCCGGAATGGCTCGATTCACTGACGGCCTCCCCCGGCGCGATGACATTCACCGGCTTCGAGACGGGGCTTCCCCGGGAGCGCATGGCCTGGGCCCGGGTGCGGCGCCATGCGCCCGACGCGACCTGGCCCCCGAAGGGTGTGTACCTGCGCATGGATTACGCCGCGCCGGCAGGGGGGAGCGACGTAACGGTGTCGGTGCATTATGAGCTCTACGACGGCATTCCCGTGCTCTCCAAGTGGATTACCCTTCGAAACAACAGCTCCGCGCCCGTTCGGCTCGACAGCTTTACCAGCGAAGTCCTGGCCGTGGTGGAATATGGGTCCGACGTCGACAACCGGGGCGTGGACTACATTACCCCCAACCTTCACGTGGAGACGGATTACGCCTTCGGCGGCATGGGTGTCCGCGATAGTTCTCGCCACGCCGTGCACTGGGTTCCCGATCCCGAGTATCAAACCCAGGTCAACTACGAGCGGCTCAACCCCTGCCTGCTCGAAGTGCGCCCCACCCTTGGGCCCGCAGTGGATATTGCCCCGGGAGAGACCTTCGAGTCCTTCCGCACCTTCCTCCTCGTGCGCGATAGCACGGATCGCGAGCGCAACGGCCTGGCCCAGCGCCGCATGTACCGCCTCATCGCTCCCTGGGTCACCGAGAATCCGCTCATGCTCCATATTCGCCAGAGCGACCCCGAGACGGTCTACAAGGCGCTGGACCAGTGCGCGGAAGTCGGCTTCGAAATGGCTATCCTCTCCTTTGGCAGCGGTTTCGAAATCGAAGACGCGAGCGAAGAAAACCGGGCGCGGATGAAGGCCTACGCGGACTACGCCGAACAGCGCGGCGTGGAACTCGGCGGCTATTCCCTCCTCGCATCGCGCACCATCGATGCGGAGAATGACGTGGTGATGGGGGAGGGAGAATCGCCCACCTTCGGCCACTCGCCCTGCATCGGCAGCGCGTGGGGCAAGAAGTACTTCGCAAACCTCTACGATTACTATCCCGCCACCGGGTTTGACCTGCTGGAGCACGACGGCTCCTACCCCGGCGACACCTGCCGCTCTACGGTTCACCCGGGACATCGGGGCTATGAGGACTCCCAGTGGACCCAGTGGCGCACCATCACGGATTATTACAAGTGGTGTCGCGGGCGCGGCATCTCGCTGAATGTGCCGGACTACTACTACCTCGCCGGCTCCACAAAGAGTGGCATGGGCTACCGCGAAACCAACTGGAGCTTGCCCCGCGCCCAGCAGGTTATTCACACACGCCAGAATATCTACGACGGCGCCTGGGAGAAAACACCAGGCATGGGCTGGATGTTTGTGCCCCTCACGGAATACCAGGGTGGGGGAGAGGTGGCAACGATAGAGCCCCTCGACACCCATCTGGAGCATTATGAAAAGATGCTCTTTTCCAATCTCGCGCTGGGCGTCCAAGCCTGTTATCGCGGGCCCCGCCTCTACGATACCGACCGCACAAAGGCGATGGTGAAGCGGTGGGTGGATTGGTACAAGACCTACCGCGACATCCTGGAAAGCGATCTCGTCCATGGGCGCCGTGCCGATGGCCGTGACCTTGACTGGATGCTCCACGTGAATCCGCGCCTGAAGCACAAGGGTATGCTCGCGGTCTTCAACCCCACCGCGGTGCCGGTGGCGCGCAGCTTGCCGGTGAATCTTTACTATACCGGTCTCACCGACGCCGCAACGGTAACCGGGGCCGAAGGTGCGTCGCAGCGGGTGGAAATTGGGCGGGATTACGGTGTGAACATTAAAGTGGCGGTTCCGACCGGGGGATTCTCCTGGTACGTAATCGAATGAGGACCTCGGGCCCGACTCGAAACGAAGCCGAGATTCGAAATCAGGATACCCGCACCATCACGAATTCCACGATGCCTTCCATGCTGTCCCGAAAGACGCTGGGGGGGAGCTGGGCCAGGTGGCCGCGGGCCTCGTCCGCGTAGGCATTGGTGATGGCCTCGGTCTTTTCCCGCGCGCCGGTCTCCTCAGCCAGGGCAATGACCCACGCCCGATCCGCTTCGGTGATGTCCGCGCCGCGCATCGATTCGAGCCGCGCCAGATCATCCCCGTCCAACCCATTCTTCAGGTGCATGATGGGGATGGTCTTCTTGCCTTCCACAATATCGCAGCAGGAAGGTTTGCCAAGTTGCTCCGTGGTCTGGGTGATGTCCAGCATGTCGTCCACGAGCTGGAATGCGATCCCCAGGGAGATGCCGAATTGATAGAGTGCTTTTCGATGGCGTGCGTCGATGACATAAGTCGGAGCGCTGCACGCCTCCGCAAAAAGGCTCGCCGTCTTCTGCTCCGCCAGCATGATGCAGTCTTCCGCAATGATGGGCTCGTCTTCGCGACCGAAGAAGTAAAGCTCGCCTTCCGCCATGCAGCGCACCGAGCGGATGGCGTTGGCCACCACGGCGCAGACATCGTAGGTCGAAAGCATTTCCACGGCCCGCGCCACCAGGTAGTCCCCGCCGAGTACCGCCGCGTGATTGTCCCAGAAGGCATTGAGGGAGGATCCGCCCCGGCGGAGCAGCGCTTTGTCGATCACATCGTCGTGGGCCAGCGAAGCGATATGAAGCGCCTCGAAGGAACTGGCCAGGGTGACGTACTGCTTCAGATCGCGACCTCCAATCGCCCCCGCCGCCAGGAGGCACAAGGCGGGGCGAAGCAACTTTCCGCCCGTCCTCGGCATCGTGCTCGCGTCGATGCGCACAAGAGTCAAAGCATCCACCCAGAGTTGGTGGATGGTGTCACTGACCCCGTGGAGCTCTGCCTGAACTGGACGGTACAGATCTGTCAAATCGATGGTTTTGTTCACCGGTGGAGTATAGCACAGGGCCTTTTGGGGTTCCAATCGGCGGCGTTGGGGCGGGGTGGATCGTTCTGGTATAGTGGTCGCAACAGTCTCCTTCCCTTTCATGCGCCTTTCCATGGGGCGGCTGCGGAATACAGGATATGCCCGCCGAGAAATTGATCAGTGAAGCGCTCCGTCCCCTCTTCAAGGGCGAAGGATTGGATTCCCCGGCGATTGCCGGAGAGCCCCTCATTCCCCGCGCCTTTGTCTGGCGCGGCGCCACCTATCCCGTGCTCGCGGTGCTGGAATCGGGTCGGGGGCTGGGCCCCTGCACCCACGGCAGCGGTGAACTGTACGTGCGTAAACACTGGTACCGATTCGCCACGGCGGGCGGAAATACCTGGCGAGTCTATTTCGAGCGGCGGCCCCGCGCGGGGGCCGCGTCAAAGCGATGGTGGCTCTATTCCATCGCAGTCAACGAGCCGACTGCGGATAGGGGCTGAAACGAGGCATCCATGTGGATGGTAGCTAGAGGACTGGGATTGCTGGCGCTGCTGGTCGCCGGCACGGACCGTGAAGTTTATGCGGACACCATGAAAACAACAACAATCAAAGTACTGACCTTCAACATTCTCCATGGCGCGACCATGAAAAAAGACGGCAACCTCGATGTGGTCGCCCAGGTCATTCTCGACCTGGACCCGGACCTCGTGGCCTTGCAGGAAGTAGACGTGCGAACGGGACGGGTTGGCGGTCAGGACCTGGCCACGCAACTTGGCCACCGCACCAGGCTTCACCCCCTCTTTGCCCGGGCCATGGCCTTCGATGGCGGCGAGTATGGCGTCGCTATCTTGTCCCGCTATTCATTTCGGAGTACCCGCGCAATCCCACTGCCTTCCTCGCCCGACAACGAGCCCAGGGTCGCTCTGGAAGCGGTCCTGGACCTGCCCGACGGGCCATCGATAGCCTTTGTCGCGACGCATTTGGACAATGCCTCGAAAATTGATCGCGCGGCGCAGGCTCGGATGATCAACCAGGAATTCGGAAAGCGCGACTTGCCCCGCCTCCTGGCGGGGGACTTCAACGCCACGCCGGACAGTGAGACCGTCACGATTCTCAAAGAATCCTGGACGCCCACCGACGGGCTCGACGCGCCACCTACTTTTCCCTCCAACAAGCCCGAAATCAAGATCGACTACGTATTTTTTTCACCGAGGGAACGCTGGGTCGCGAAAGAGACCCGGGTAATAGAAAACACGCTGGCCTCCGATCATTTTGCCTTGCTCTGCACCCTGGAATTCTCCACGCCCTGACCAGCCACTATTGTTGCAGCCCAGTGCTCCGGAATGGAGCAAAATGATACGAAAACACTTTTCCAACGTCGGCAAGGACGGGAATTCTGACAAATTCCTGTAATGCCAGTAAGCGTTGCTATTTCCACCGATGAATTGCGGAATATCGGGAACTTTTTGTCGCCCATTGCCCATAGATTGGGTAGAAAACACCCCGGAAAATGTCTCGAAGCGCGTGCGGGACGTAAAGTTGTGTTCAGGGCCTTCAAAATTGTAAAATACGCTTGCGCGGAGAAAAAATGCAGCTCAAGGTGCTGATACGCGGGTGCTGCGCCCGAAACGACTTACCCGTAAACTGCATCAATTCAAAGCGTATGTGTCGTGGATGTGAGAAACCAATTAACCTGAACTAGGGGTAAGAGAGAACCATGCAAGCCCACAAGTCAAACCCGTATCGAATGTTCCTTACTGTACTGTGCCTTTCCCTCATGGTGGTCAGCTTCGCTGGCTGCAAGAAGAAAGACAAGCCCGTTGACGCTGCTTCCGACACCTCCGCGAACGCCGGTGGTGAAGGCTCCGGCACCGGCGGTCTGCCCAACGTCGATCTCGAAAAGCTCCTTTTCGAAGGCGATTCCCGCCTAAAGCCGATCTACTTCGATTTCGACAGCTCCTCCCTGAGCTCCGAAGCGATTGCGACCCTCCAGTCCAACGCTGAGCGCATCAAGGAAGTGCCGAATGTCATCATCCAGATCGCCGGCAACTGCGACGAGCGCGGCACCCAGGAGTACAACCTGGCCCTCGGCGAACGTCGTGCCCAGGCGGTCCGCGAACACCTCCGCCAGCTCGGCATCTCCGGTGATCGCATGATCACCATCAGCTACGGCGAAGAAAACCCCGCCGTCCCCGGCAGCAGCGAAGCCGCCTGGGCTCAGAACCGCCGCGCCGAGTTCATGCGGGCGACTGCAAACTAATTGCGGGAAGCGACGTATCGCGTGCGCATGCATAGAAACATAGCATGGTCGGCCCTGCTGGCTGTGACGCTGTTTTCAGGTTGTGTCACCACGGGCTCCAAGAACATGGAGACCGTGGTGACCGACATGCATCAGCGGGTCAACCTGCTCGACACGAGCATGGCCGACTCGCTGGCCCGGCTGAACGAGACCACGGCCACCCTCATGGCCCGTGTGAGTGAAAACGAGCAGCAGATCCGACTGCTGGCCTCGCTGATGGAAGAAAATCAGCGCAAGGTCGACAACCTGATCAAGATGCTCGAAGATCTCAAGAAGACGCTCTATCGGCATTGGGGCTTGAGCTATTCGCCCACCCCCATCCCGAAGTCCCGTCCTTCGCAAGAGCCCGCTCCCGTCGAGTCCCCCGAGGCGGCAACTTCGTCCGCATCCACTGTTCCGGCTGAAATCGCGCAGCCTGCCGGGGCAGAGGCGGCTCCGCCCCTCATCTCGGAGGATAAGGCGAATGCGGACGACGGCAATGCCTTTGCCGCCGCCAAGGCGATGTACGAGAGCGAGGACTATGCCGGGGCCATTGCGGCCTTCACCGCATTCCTCGATACCTATGCCAAGTCGCCGAACCGTGACAAGGCGCAGTTCTGGATCGCGAAGTCACTGCTGAACCAGAGCGAGTATTCCAGGGCCATTGAAGCCTTCGAAGCTGTCCGGAGCAACTATCCCGACAGCAGCTATATGGCCTACGCCTTGCACAATCAGGCGGTTGCCCATTACAAGCTTGGTGATCGGGAAACGGCCGTCGCGCTGATGGAAGAGGTGGTCGCCAACTACCCCACCTCTACCGCGGCGGAACACGCAAGCCGCGACCTCGAATCCCTGCGGAAGGGCAATCCATGAGTACTTTATTCGGGGCAAACCCCCGCCATGCATCAACAGCAGGAGCGAATCACATGGTACGCACAATGTGCAGCCTCGGCGTGCTGGTCGTTCTGGGATCCTGCCTGGAAGCGGGAGCCGCGAACCAGGTCGAAACCCTCCTTTACGACACGCACCGCAAGGTAACGAACCTGAACGACAACCTCGACGGCGCCATCAAAAAGCTCAACGAGACGACCACCCAGTTGGTCAGCCGCGTCGACGAAACCGAAGTGCAGACCCGCCAGTTGCGGAGCATGATGGAAGAGAATCAGGTCAAGCTCGACGTACTCGAAAAGCAGCTCGGCGAACTGACCACGACGATCTACCGTCAGTTCAATCTGACCGCCGGCGGCAAGGCCGCCGAAGCCCAGATGCCCTCCGACACCGTCGCCATCGTGCCCCCGACCGCCGCGGGCGACCCCGGCGCGGCCCTGGGCACGGCGGCGGAACCCGCCCCCGAGGCGCCCGCCACGGCGGCAAACTCCGGCGCGGCCCTGGCCGCCTATCAGCAGGCCCAGAAAGTCTGGCTGAGCAACGACTACGAAGGCGCGCTCCAGCAATTCTCGGAGTTTCTTGATCGCTACCCCAACACGGAGCAGGCCGGCAACGCCCAGTACTGGCAGGGCCGCTGCTACCTGAAACTCGAGCGGTATGATGACGCCGTCAGCGCATTCCAGAATGTTCGCACCAAATACCCCGAGAACGACAGCAAAGTCTCTCAGGCGATGCAGTCTCAGGCGGTGGCCCTTTCCCGGCTCGGTCGCAACGACGAGGCGGAGAAGCTGCTGGAAGAAGTGGTCAAGAAATACCCCACCACCACCGCGGCACGCCAGGCGGAAACCGATCTTGCCAAGCTGAGAGGCAACTGATCGAATTTCATGCCGTGATGATTTGTATTCTGCCCTTACAATGTTGACAATACGCGGGAATTTTTTTCCCGCGTTTTTTGCAGTTATGCACTGCCCGGCACTATAGGAACGTAGTTTATGGCCTTCTATCTGGGACTGGACGCCGGCGGAACGAAAACGTTCTGCCTTATCGGCGATGAACAAGGGCAGATCAAAGGCTTTGGCCGGGGCGGCACCGGCAACTACGAGGGGTACGGCGTCGAGGCCGCCCGCCGCGAAATTGAGCGTGCGGTCGGCGAGGCGCTGGAGCACGCCGGACTGGAACTGAAAGATATCAGCGGGATCGGCATGGGCGTGGCCGGCGCCGATATTCCGGACGACTACGTCATGCTGGAGCGCGAGCTCTTCACCCCCCTCTTCGGCGAGATTCCCAGGGTCTTCCGCAACGATTCCATGGGCGGATTGCGCGGCGGCACCCGGGACCCCTTCGGCGTCGTCATCGCCTGCGGCACCGGCTGCGTCTGCGCCGGCGTCAACCGCGAAGGCAAAGAAACCCGCGTCGGCGGCATCAGCGAAGACTATGGTGATCGCGTGAGCGGCTCCTCCATCGGCATCCACGGGCTCAAGGCGGTCTTCCGCGCCCGGGACGGTGTCACCGGCCCCACCCTCATGACCGAGAAATTCGTGGATCGCGCCGGTTGCAAGGACGTGGACGAACTCTTCCACCAGATGTACTACGGAAAGATTACCTACCGCGATCTGCAGCCCATGGCCAAGCTGGTCTTCGATGCGGCGTGGGAGGGCGACGCCATCGCCTGCGATATCCTGGAGTGGGGCGGGCGCTACCTCGGCCAGATGGTCAATGCCGCCATCCGACACCTGAATATGCAACGGGATACCTTCGACGTCGTCATGGCCGGCAGTGTCTTCAAAGGCATGAGCCCGGTTCTCGTCGACGCGCTCGCCGTCGTCGTGCACCGGGAGTGCCCCGGCGCGCGACTCGTCATGCCGATTTACGAGCCGGTGGTTGGCGCGCTGCTCCTGGGCATGGAGCTCGACTGTACCCTGACCGACCGTTGTTACGAGCAACTCTCAGCCTCCCTTGAGGAGTCCGAACTCAAATATGGCGTACGCTTCAAATCGGAGTAGCAAAATGAAAAAGCGCAGTGCACTCATTCTCTTGATGTGGGGATTCATCATCGCCGCGCCCATTCTGGCGCTCGCCGGGTGCGGCGGAAACGACTTCGAATCCGACGAGGAATTCATCGAGTCGCTTCACAAGGATGGCGCCCCCAAGGGCGAAGCGGACGGCACCATGCCCCCCGTCGGCGAGCCCATGCAGGTTTCCATCATACGCCTGGAGACCAATGACCTCGACTTGGGCACCGTGAAGAACGACCAGATTCATCACCACAAGCTGAAGGTGTTCAACGACGGCAAGATGCCCCTCAAGATCACCAAGATCGACACCACCTGCGCCTGCACCATGGGCAATATTCCCCCGGAACGTGCGACCATTCAGCCGGGCGAGGAATCCTGGATCGATGTGACCCTCGATCCCGACCGCGTCCCGGGCTTCAGTTCCCACAAGATCTTGACCATCACCTCGACCGACCCCGCCCAGCCCCAGGTCACCGTGGATGTTCGGGCCTCCATCGAGCCGGAATACTACATCGAGACCGAAGAACTCGTGCTGGGCGAATTCAACAAGGGCGACGTCGTTGAGCGGCGCGTCCGATTCCGGCAGATTCAGGACGCCCCCGCAAACGTGACCGGGGTCGAAGTGCTTACCGTCGGCCCCCGCGCCCCGCGGATTCCCGGATTGACCGCCCGGGTCGAAGTGCTCCCCGAAGACCAGTGGAAGACACCAGGCAAGTCCGAGTGCGACATCATCATCACCACCGGGCCCGAAATATCCGCCGGGGCCTTCGAGCGCAACGTCGTCCTTCTGACGGATGTGAAGCGTCTGCCGCGCCACCGCATCCACGTCACCGGCACCGCCAAAGCGCCCTACACGCCCGCCCCGGTTTACCCCGAACGCGCCATGCTCCGCCCAGGTGCGGACGGCGCAAACTTCACCGCGCGCGCCACCTTCGTCTCCACCGGGCCCCTGGCCCTGGCCATTGCCGCCACGAGCAGCCCCGCGATCACGGCCAGCGTCGTGCCCGGAAGCTCCCCCAATGAAGTTCATGTCGACATGCTCGTGCCCGATGCCGAGGCTCGGAGCAAACCCTTTGACGAGACCGTGAGCGTTCAAGTCACCGCCGAAGGCAACACCTACACCGAGATTGTGGGTATCCGCAATCTTACCAACGAAGAAAATGCCGAGGGGAGCCACGCCCATTGACGAATGCCGGCGACCCAGGCAAAACAGAAGTTGAGACGCCAGGAAGGAAGTGCATCGCATGGGAATGAGTGAAATTCAGCTTCGGGACATCGCCGCAACGCATGGGCAGGAGCACGTGTTCCGCTTCTGGGACGAACTGGACGCCGCGGGCCGCCAAGCCCTGCTGGCGGATCTGTCCCAGGTCGATTTCCCCTTGATGGACCGGCTGGCCGCCGAGTGGATCAAGTCCACACCGGTCGTTGCCGCGTTTGAACGGATCGAACCCGTGCCCGTCATCCCCATCGTGGATCCCCGGCGCCCCGACGCGCAGGCGGCCCTTGCGCTGGGCGAAGATGCCCTGCGCGCCGGTCGCATCGGCCTCTTTCTCGTTGCCGGTGGCCAGGGCACGCGCCTCGGCTTCGACGGCCCCAAAGGTTCCTACCCCATCGGCGGGCTCACCGGCAAATCGCTCTTCCAGTACCACGCAGAGAAAATCCTGAATCTCCAGCGGCGCTATGGCTGCGTTCTGCCCTGGTACATCATGGTCAGCAACACCAACGGCCCCGCGACAAAAGCGTACTTCGAAGAGCACGCCTTCTTCGGGCTCTCCCCGGCGGACGTGATATTCATCACCCAGCACATGGTGCCCTGTATGGACGGCGAGGGCAAATTCATGCTGGAGGAAAAGGGGCGCCTCGCCATGAACCCCAACGGCCACGGCGGCTGCATCCAGGCCATGGTGGAGCACCACGTGCTGGACGACGCCCGCAAGCGCGGCATCGATACCCTCTGCTACTTCCAGGTGGACAACTGGGCCGTCAAGGTCGCCGACCCCTATTTCATCGGCTATCACCTCCAGGCCCAGGCGGAGATTTCCAGCAAGAACCACCGGAAGCACGAGCCCCGCGAAGCGGTCGGCGTCCACTGCCTTTGCGATGGCGTCTACCAGGTAATCGAATACAGTGAACTGGATATCTATCCCCAGTTGCTCGAAACCGACGCCGACGGCAAAGTCATATACTACGCCGGCAATCCGGCCATTCACATTCTCTCGGTGGACTTCGTCCAGCGCGTCTACGACAACTTCGACCAGTTCCCCTGGCACCTGGCCCACAAGAAGATCCCCTACATCAACGCGGAAGGGGAACAGATCAGTCCGGACAGGCCCAACGGCTACAAGTTCGAGACCTTTGTCTTCGATGCCCTGCGCATGGCGAACCATCCCCCCGTGGCGTTGGAAATCGACCCGCCCGGAGAGTACACCCCCACCAAGCAGTTCGACGGCGACAACTCCGTCGTCGCGGCGCGCGAGAGCATGACCAACTTCTGGGCGAAGTGGCTCGATGCCGCCGGACAACCCGTGCCAAGAAGGGCCGACGGCAAGTCGGCCATCGCCATCGAGATCAGCCCCCTCTTCGCCCTCACGTGCGATGAATTCGTGGCAAAGAGCGTCGGGAAGGCCTGGCCTGTCGAGGCCGATCTGGTTATCGACGCCGACGGCAACGCGCGCGCGTAAAAAAAAATCGCGATACGCGAAAAAAAGTTCGCTGAACGCTTGAAACAGCCCGGAAACATTTGGTATATTAGTCTTCCCTTCGGGGGGAGCGGAAACGCTCTTATGCAGCGGAGGCGTAGTTCAGTCGGTTAGAACGCCGGCCTGTCACGCCGGAGGTCGCGAGTTCAAGTCTCGTCGTCTCCGCCATAAAATATCACGCCAGTGACTCTCGGGTTGCTGGCGTTTTTTTTTACCTGTACTGTGTGTGTGTCCAAGTGAGTTTGCTCCGCAGGGCGCGGTTTGGTATTGTGGGCAAGGACTGGAAGCGATACGGTTCGCGTCAAGCGCGCGGATTCGTCTACGCAATTCGGAACTGTCCAGGCCCGCGCGGACAGAAGTTGATGGCGAATTGAAATTGCTGTTGTCGGCCCGTGGTTTTGCAGCGCCCCCGGCCGATATAGAGGAGCCCTAATGAAAGCATCCGACCTGCTGGTGAAGGCCCTGGAAGCCGAAGGTGTAAAATATATCTTCGGCATCCCCGGTGAAGAAAATCTCGACCTGCTCGACTCCATTCGACAGTCCAGCATCGAACTCATCTTGACGCGCCACGAACAGGCCGCCGGGTTCATGGCCGCAACCTACGGGCGCCTGACCGGCCGCGCGGGCGTCTGCCTCAGCACCCTCGGACCGGGCGCAACAAACCTGGTGACCTCCGCCGCCTATGCCCAGCTCGGCGCCATGCCCGTGGTGATGATCACAGGACAAAAGCCCGTCAAGAAAAGCAAGCAGGGCCACTTTCAGATTATCGATGCGGTCGACATGATGCGGCCCATCACCAAGTATACCCGGCAACTCGTAAGCGCGAACAACATCCCCGCCCGCGTCCGCGAAGCCTTCCGCATCGCGGAAGAAGAGCGACCCGGTTGTTCCCACCTGGAACTGCCGGAAGACGTCGCCGCCGAGGAAACCGATTCGCCCCTGATCCCCGCCAGCCGCACCCGGCGGCCCATCGCCGAGATCAAGGCCATCCGCGCCGCCGTGAACATGATCGAGGACGCAAAGCACCCCCTCCTCCTCATCGGCGCGGGCGCCAACCGCAAGCTGACCTCGAAAATGCTTCGCGAGTTCATCGACAAGACCGGCATTCCCTTCTTCAGCACCCAGATGGGCAAGGGCGTGGTGGATGAGCACGACGAACTCTTCATCGGAAACTCCGCGCTGTCCGCCAACGATTTCGTCCACCGCGCCATCGACGCGGCCGACCTCATCATCAATGTGGGCCACGACGTGATCGAAAAGCCTCCCTTCTTCATGGGCCGGGAAGACCTCAAGGTAATCCACATCAACTTTATCTCCGCAAAAGTCGACCCCGTCTACTTTCCCCAGCTCGAAGTCGTCGGCGATATCGCCAACAGCATCTGGCGCATCAAGGAAAAGCTGGAGATTCAGGAATCCTGGGACTTCAAGCGATTCAAAGTCGTGAAGGAGCACATCGAGAAGAGTATCCTCGAAGGCGCGGACGACCCCCGTTTCCCCGTCTACCCCCAGCGCCTCGTCGCCGACATCCGAAAAGTCATGCCGAAAGACGGTATCATCGCCCTGGATAACGGCGTCTACAAGCTCTGGTTCGCCCGCAACTACAAGGCCTACCAGCCCAATACCGTCCTGCTGGACAACGCCCTCGCGTCCATGGGCGCCGGCCTGCCCTCCGCCATGACCGCGCGGCTCGTCTTCCCCGACCGAAAGGTCCTCTCCGTTTGCGGCGACGGAGGATTCATGATGAATTCCCAGGAAATGGAAACCGCCGTCCGCCTCAACATGGATCTCGTCATCCTCATTCTCCGTGACGACGCCTTCGGCATGATCAAGTGGAAGCAGTCCAACATGAGCTTCCCGAGCTACGGACTGGACTACGGCAACCCCGATTTCGTGAAGTATGCCGAAGCCTACGGCGCCTTCGGCCACCGGGTCGAAACCGCCGATCAGTTGATTCCGTTGATCGAGCAGTGCCTCAATAGCAAAGGCGTCCACCTCATCGACGTACCGATCGATTACTCCGACAACGACCGCATCCTCAACCACGAGTTCAAGGCCAAGAGCCTGCTGATCTAGCAGCGTCACCAGAATCGAGTACCCAACGCGGGCTGATGCAAATCAGCCCGCGTTTTTCACAGGCGCCTGTCCACACCGTCCAACCTCTCCATCCGCGCCTCCGCCGCCAGTCCAATTCCCAAACATGCAAAATCTACATTTGTAAATTTATGCTTGACAAATTTACAAATGTAAATCATAATGCCCCATGCCCAACCCAAGGAGGCACCCATGGCACCCCTGATTTCGGAAGCGGAAGCGCAAGTCTTACAAACCCTGGTGGAGATGGGGGAGGGCACCACCCGCGAAATCTACGAGGCCCTGGCGGAGTCCACCGGCTGGGCCCAGCCCACCGTAATCACCTTTCTCCGGCGCTTGGAAACCAAGGGACTTGTTTCCCATCGCAAGCTCAAAGGACAGCGGGCCTTCCTCTATCGCCCCAACAAGCGCGGCCACTCCGCCGGGCGTGAGCAGGTGAAGAAACTCGTGGACCGGGTCTTCGGCGGCAACCCCATTCCGCTGGTGTCCATGTTTCTCGAAGAGCAGCCCTTGAGCACGGAGCAGATAGCGGCGTTGCGGCAGTTATTGGATGAGCAGGAAGAACGCAAAGGAGGCAAATCATGAACGGAATAGTGGAAACACTAAATCGGGCTGCGGCGACCTGGTGGGAGTGGACGGTGGTCTCCACGGGACAGGGGGGCTTGCTGCTTCTCCTGGTCCTGGCGGTGCTGGCCGCAGGCCGATCCCTTCGTCCGGGTCTGCGCTACGGACTTCTGCTGGTGGTCCTGTTGAAGTTCGCCGTGCCCCCGGTCTTCGGCGTGGCCTACGGATTCTCAGATCTGCTCGCGCGTGCATTTACCAACGAGCCCGCGCCTCTGGTGAATTCGGACCTCCGCGTGACCGTGGAAAAGTCGCCAGCACCGGCTACGCCTTCCCCAATAGTCCCGGTTGCGCCCGTGATGCCGCCAGCGCCCGTCCTTTCCCCGAAGGCATGGCTGTTGCTGCTGGAGGCTGCGGGCGCAATCGCCATCCTCGTCCTCATCGCGCGGCAGTGGTTGGCCGCGAGGGAATTTATGAAGCAAGGCGCGGGCGCCGATGAGGCGCTCCAGGAGCGTTTCAATGCGGCGGTTCGCGCCATGAAACTCCGTCGCGCGCCCCGCCTCTGCCTTAGCGAAAGCGTCGGTGCCCCACAGTCGGGCGGAATCCTCCGTCCCTTCGTGATCCTGCCCGCCTGGGTCGCCACAATGCCCGATGAGGAACTCGATATCCTCCTCGCCCACGAACTTGCCCACATCCGACGTATGGATGCCCTGGTAAACAGCCTCCAGGCCGCCGCCCAAGCCTTGCTCTGGTGGAATCCCGCCGTGTGGTGGCTCAACCGCCGCATCCGCGAAGAGCGCGAGTTCTGCTGCGACGACCTCGTGCTGTCGCAAGGGATAGCCAGCGGCGCGGCCTACTCGCGCACGCTGGTGAACGTGGCCGAGCGCGTCTCGCTGCCCCAGTCGAGCTGGGCCATGGCGGGCATGGCCGACAACTTCGGCGCAATTGACCGCCGCGTGCGCCGCGCGCTGGAAGGAGGATACACGGAGTCAGGCTGGCGGCGCTATGGGGCGCTGGTGACGCTTTTGCTGGTTGCGGGCTGGGTGTTGCCGGGGGCGACGGAGGAGGAAGTAAAAGCTGGAGCGGGGGCGGCTGTCGGAGTTGATGATTCCGAAGGGTTTGCCAAACGAGGGATTAGGCCGTCTTGGCCCATGGTGAAGTATTCGCTGGAGGAATTCCTAAATGTGGAAAGTGGGGCACGAGATCGTGTGGCTGCCCCGGAGGCCGATGGCATGCTTGTCCGAATCGCGGTACGGGGTATCCAGGTTGACCGGACGGCTGAACTGGTGCTGCCAGATGGGAAAACGCTGGCTGAACGGCTAAATCGCAACGATGAAACGCCCTCGGGGGAAGTGTCGGATGAGAAGTGGACCTCATTTGGCGCGCGCCTTCAGTCACTCCGCGAGTCCGGGGAAGCTGACTTTACCTATGTGGGGTGCTTCGATGCCGGGGCGGAGCCGGTGCTCGCGGTGATTCCGACAGCGCTCGACGGCGTGCGCGATGGTCGCGATACCGTGGAGTTCATCGCACTTCAGGTGAAAATGCTCGCACGAATCGTCGATCTGGGTAATCAGGGACCGTCGCTTGATTTGAACCTCGCGCTCAGGCAACCCGTGGTCGCAGGCATTAATGCGGGAAAGATGAGCTACAATGAAGTGGCAACCTCGAGTTCGGCAAAGTTTAATAACATGGAGCGACCCGGTTGGATCTATCTCGTCTCCGAAACGAACGCGGATCGTGTGAACGTTGTTTGCATTCGACCAGAGCGAATAGCGAAGGACCCCGAGGAGACGGAAACCGAAAACTTCGGCGCTTCCTTGCCTCGCCTGGTTGTCAATGCGGAAACCATTCACGGGGGCTTTCCTGAGGGAAAAATTGAGTCAATCGACGATGCGACGTTGGTGTTGAAATATGAGCCTCAGGGGGAGGACGTAACGATTCATGGGAAACGATTGGCGTTTGATTACAGCACTGAAGACCCAGGTCTGGTTACGATCTCGGGCAGCATGCATGTCACCCATCCGGAGATGGTTATTGATGGACAGCGTTTGGAAATTGGCGATGCACTCTTGTTTTTCGATGTGCTGTTAGAGACCGAAGACTTTGGTAAGATTCAGGCCGAGCAGGTTCGCGTAGACCCCGTGGGGCGACGGCTCGACATCCTGAATGGAACCGTAGACGAAACACGGCTGAAAGCTGCCCTGGGCGAAAGCGCGAAAAACGCGGCCAAGGGCGAATGGCTGACCCTGCCCTTTGCGGTGGTGCGGCAAATTGCGATTGACACGATGATCGTGGAGATGGACCGGGACGCCGATTTTTCCATTCCCGACGGTCCGCAGCTCACCGAGTTGATCTCAGGTAACCTCCTGCAAAGCGATCAGGCTCGGCCTGAATCACAAAACACGGAAAATAGTGAGGCAGACGTTACCGGCACCAACTATGCGCTGTGGGCCGAGAGTTCGGAAAAGTGGTCTTCCTGCGTTGAATTTGTTCACCGTTTGGTCGGGAAAAACCAGGCACGACTGTTATCTGCTCCGAAGATAATTGCGAACGCGGGACAGAAGGAGTCTATCAGCATAGGGAAAGCGGTGCCGTCCGGGGAAGAGGGCCAGGCTGAATCTGACATCTTGGGTTTTTCGCTGGAGATCATACCAACACTGAAACCGTCAAAGGAAGAGTCGGAGTTTATTGGGCTGGAAATAGCGTTTAAGCTTACGACCCAGGGCGCCTCAGTCGAAGACACGCCAGTTGAGAAGGTAGACGAATTGTACACAAAACTTATACTGGGAGAGTCGGGGCGTTGGTTATGTCAGATGCTTGGGCCAGTTCGTAACGAGCGTGTGAAACTTCTGTTCCTTAAGGCGGATATTGTGGGTGGAGCGGACGCGCCGGGGAACAGCCCTTCGTGAGGCTTCGCTTTTTCCACAGACGATGAAAAGTTCGGAGCGTCGCTCGCGACGTCTTGTTCCGCAGAGGGGAACGGTATTCGCTACCACGGAGGACCGTGGTAGCGAGAATTTGGTTGATTTTGGATCGGCCACACCCGGCGACGTCACGAGCTCGCACTGTTGCGCTCGTTGAGTCTGGCTTCCCGAAGATCTTTGTAGTGATCCTGGGTGCGTCAGTCCCTACTTGCGCGCTGCAATCTGCGCCTTCACCTTCTCCAGCACCATGGCGTCCCACTCCGGGGCCACGGCGTGGTTCATCAGGGGCTTGTTGAGCATTTCTTTTTTGCCCCGGAGGTTGTTGTAGGCCGCGTAGACGCTGGTGGGGCGGCAGACGCCGTCGATGAAGCCCACCGACACCAGCGCGTCGGCTTTGGTCCGGGCCGCGAAGTTCATGGCGTCGAAGTAGCGCGAAGCTTCCAATACTTTCGCATCGGGATTGCCCGCTTCATCGCGCGGTACCAGCAGCGGCCACCCGGCGATGACGCCCGTATGCTCGCAGATGGCGGGCACACCGGCGCAGAGCAGTGTCACCTTCGAGTTGAGTCCAGCGGCCGCAAGGGATTGGCCGCCGCCCTGGCTGGTGCCTTCGACCATCAAAATCTTGCCGTCCCACTCGGGCTGCGCTTCGAGGAACTCCATCGCGCGGATGAGGCGCAGGTACATGCCCAGGAAGTACGAGGTCTCACGGTCGTCTTTGCCGAAGTGGGGGTAGCCGTTAAGCTTGCCCGCCGAAAGTTCCTTATAGAATTCCGCTGGCTGCCCGTTGGGGATGCCGTGGGCGTTGATATCCAGCGCCAGCACGCCCTCCGCCGCGATGGTCGGCTGCTTCCGCGCACTGACCACGCCCGCACCATGAACGAAGAGCATGGCCGCCAGGCTCTTCGGCTTCGCACCAACGGGTCGCGTCAGGTAACCCGACACCGGCGCACCGCCGAGGCAATCAAGCTGCACGTCGAAACACTCCACGCCCTCGGCCGGAGACTCCACCGGCGTCAGCTTCGCATTCATGGGCACTTCGGCCAGCTTGGCCTTTTTCTCCGCCCAGAAGGCGTCAAAGTCATCGGGCACGGGCAGGCTGGGCTTGATGTCCAGCGGGTCAAAGCCCGCGCTGCCATAGCCCACCGTCGCCTTGCCATCGGCCCCCGCATAACTGACGATGCACCACAGGAAGCCGGGCGTCTTGAGGGTGCTGGTGATCGTGGCCGCCGAGAGGGGACGGGTTACGCGCTCCTGGGTGATGCCGTCCTGGCTCAGCTCAATATTCACCTCGCCCTCGGTTACGGGTACGTCGTTGTTCTTCACGGTAATCGTGTAGGTCACAGTTTCACCCACCTTGTAGAGGGCGTCTTCACGATCCGTGGCGACCGAGACCACCACCCCATCCTGCGCGGCGGCGGTGAAGGTCAGCAGGGCAAACGCGATGAGGTGAAAAAAAGCGCGGGGGACAAAAGCGGACATGGGGGCTCTCCAGTTGGTTTTGGTCTGGCGAGTATAGCAAGGGACCGTCGATCACTCAAGGGGACGAAGGACGACGGACTTAAAGGACACAAAGGACTCAAAGGACCTACGGCAGGAGCGTGCTGTGGACTTACCTGTGGGTCAATGGTTCAGTCAATCGTCCCTTAGGTCCCTTAGGTCCCTTAGGTCCTTCGTCCTTCGTCCTTCATTGTTTCCCCACATGCGCCTTGATCATCTCCAGCACCATGCCATCCCATTCCGGCGCGTTCTTGTGGCCCATCAGCGGCATGTTAAAGATCTTCTTCGGCCCCTGCAGGTTGTTGTACGCCGCATACACCGTCGTGGGGCGGCAGGTATTGTCGATGAAGCCCACCGACACCAGCGCCTCGGCCTTCGTTCGCGCGGCGAAGTTCATGGCGTCATAGTAGCGCGCCACCTCTAGAATCTTCGGGTCGGGCTTGCCCGCGTCATCCCGAGGCACGATGCGCGGCCAGCCATTGATCACACCCGAGTGATCGCACATGGCGGGCACCCCCGGCGCAATCGCCGTCACCCGCGGGTCGAGCCCCGCAGCAACGAGGGACTGCCCTCCCCCCTGGCTGGTGCCCTGTACAACCAGAAACTTTCCGTCCCACTCCGGTTGTGCCGTGAGGAAATCCAGCGCCCGCATAAGCCGGTAGTACATCCCGAGAAAATAGATGGTCTCGCGATCTTCGCGACCATGCTGGCGGTAATTCTTCAGGCGGCCCTCGTTGAGGTTCTTGTAAAATTCGTCGGGCTGGCCATTGGGAATGCCGTGGGCATTGATGTCGAGCACCAGCAGGCCCTCGGCCGCCAGCTCGGGCCGCAGAATCGAGCTGCGCACCCCCGCGCCATGCACCACCAGCGTGGCCGGGAGCGACTTCGGCGCCGCGCCCTCCGGCATGCAATAGTACCCGGAGACCGGCGCGCCGCCCAGGCAGTCCAATTGCAGGTCAAAAGCCTTCACGCCCGCCAGGGTGGACTCTACGGGGGTGAGCCTGGGATTCATGGGAACCTCGGCCAGTTTTGCTTTCTTCGCGGCCCAGAAGGCATCGAAATCATCGGGCACCGGCATACTCGGTTTGATGTTCAGGGGATCGAGCCCCGCTCCGCCCAGGCCGACCACCTTCTCCCCATCGGGCGCGGCAAAGGTGGCGGTGCAGCGGAGAAAGCCTGGCTGATCCAGCGTCCCGGTGACGATAACAGGCTCGACACTCAACGGGCGTGTGCCGCTTTTGATTACGGTCGAGCCGTCATTGCCGAGTTCAATTCCGATTTCACCTTCTGTCACCGGTGTTCCGTCCTTCAGCAACTGAATTCGAAACGTGACGGGATCCGATACCTTGTAGAGGGCGTCCTCACGATCGGTCAGCACGGAGAACGTATAGGGGCTTAGTGCGAATGATGGCCATCCGGCCAGTACAAGGAAGACAGCCAACGTAAATGCGCGTGGGAGGAATTGGGTCATGGGGCTTCTCCGGTTGATTGATGCCCGGGAGTATAACAACGGGTGGGGAGGGCGTCAACGATGTGTGGATGGCAAAATTGCGCCAGTCTGTACTTGGAAATCCACCGCGGTGCTCTGCCACAATCGAGGACGGTGCAATCGGACCCGGACCCTGGAGGCCTCTCATGATCATGCGCGATAAAATTTGGACATTGATGGCCATTGTCGGCATCGTGTTGCCTGGCGCAGCGACGGTGCGTGCGGACATGATGATAGCGGAGGGGGGAAAGCCTCGCGCCCGTATTGTGGTCGCGGATGCGCCTACGGAGCAGGCCCTGAAAGGCGCCCGGGCACTCAGCGAAATACTCGGGCGTATCAGCGGAGCAGCACTGCCCATTGTCCATGAGTCCGAGCCGGGCGATGGTCCCAGAATTCTCGTGGGTCGGAGCAAAGCCGTGGAAGCACTCGGAATCGAGGTTCCGTCGGGTCATGCCCCTGAAATGAACGAAGAGGCAATTATCGTCAAGACCGAGGGCTCCAACCTGGTGCTTGCGGGGAATGAAGACTGGAACTACAGCGGCACACTCTTCGCCGTCTATGACTTTCTGGAGCAGGATCTTGGTTGTCGCTGGTTTTTTCCTGGTACCTTCGGCGAAGTATTGCCCTCAAGCGCCACCATAAAGATTGGCGAAATCGATCGGATGGAAAAGCCGAGTTTCCGAATCCGCGACATCTGGTATTCGGGCTGGATGCCGGTCAGCGAGGAAGATCGTGCGGACTTTGCCCAGTGGTACGACCGCAACAAACTCAGCAAGCTAGACCTGAGCCTGCCCGGCGATGGCTCCATCAGCCTCCTCGCGCCCGCCGACGAGTATTTCGACGCCCACCCCGAGATCTATGCCATCGACGAGAAAGGCGAGCGCCTGCGCGACATGATGTGCATGACCGAGCCCGAGGGCGTGCGCATCGGTGCGGAGACGATCAAGAGGGCCTTCCGCGCGGACCCGGACATGCTCACCTTCGGCTTTGCGCCGCCTGACGGTCATCCCATGTGCTATTGCGCGAATTGTCAGCGCTTCTTTCCGGGGTTTGTGGGCAAGGGCTATGGGGATCCGAGCCTGAGCGATCTGTGGTTCCATTTCGCCAATCAGGTCGCCGCCGAGGTCTACAAGGAATTCCCCGAGCGCTGGGTGCTCACCAATGGTTATGCGAACCGCGTGCGTCCGCCCGAATCCACCGGGCCGCTCTCGCCCAATCTGGGCATCCAGTCCGCCATGCTGGGCACCTGCAACATCCACCGCACGGGCGACCCGCGGTGCTGGCAGCGCATCCACTACCAGCAGGTGCTGGAACGCTGGACCGATGCCCCCGACCCCATCATCATCTATGACTACGACCCCGGCAAGGCCGTGGATAATCTGCCCTTTCCCGCGCTCCACTGCCTGAAGCATGATCTGCCCTGGTTTCGCGATAAGGGCATATGGGGCTTCTGGACCGAGGGCAACAATGCCTGGATGGTGACCCATCTCAACTACTATGTCCGCGCCCGTCTCATGTGGGACGCCGACGCCGACGTGGATGCGCTTGTGCGCGAGTATTGCCAGCAGTTCTACGGCCCCGCTGGTGAAGCGATTGAAAAGTACATCTGGACCCTTGAAGACGCCGTCGAGGCTACCACCACCCACGAACGCTGGGGCGAACTCATGCAGTGGCGCCTCATTCTGTCCGATGTTCAGGATAAGCTGGACGCCCTCATGGCCTCCGCCACGGAAAATGCAGTAGACGAACCCTTTAAAGGGCGCGTTCGCGTGCTGCGACTGGCCCACGACCACATGATGGCCTTCCTGGCCATGGAGACGGCGGTGGTGGAGGGCAACTTCGCCGCCGCCATCCACCACGGCGAAGGCATGCTGGCCCTGCGCGAGGAGGCGTCTGCCATTCGCACGGGGCTGCTTCCCATCGCCCCGGAAATAGCGGTGGCCGAGTCCTCAAGCCTGGAGACCCATCTGAAGATCTATCGGGACCTCCGGGAGCGAACTTCGGGCGCCAAAGGTACCCTCGTGGCCATGCTGCCCCGCGAGTGGGAATTCAAGCCGGACCCGGAAGACATCGGCACGCTCTATCAGTGGTATCTCCCCGGCGTGGAAAGCGGCTGGAAGCCCATCGACGTCACCCAATCCTGGGAGACCCAGGGCTACCAGGACGAGAAGAGCTGGAACCTTTGGGGCAAGGCCTGGTACCGCACCGAGTTCGACGTGCCCGCCGCAAGCGAAGGGACGGCGTATAGGCTCACCTTTGGCGGCGTCTACAACACCGCGGTCTGGGTCTGGG
Source organism: Candidatus Hydrogenedentota bacterium (assembly GCA_016791475.1). Lineage (NCBI taxonomy): Bacteria > Pseudomonadati > Candidatus Hydrogenedentota > Candidatus Hydrogenedentota bacterium. The sequence goes on along the minus strand of JAEUWI010000046.1, from coordinate 38,819 downwards.
TCAACGGCGTGATGCGGCCGGTCCAGTCTGACATGCCCACGCGCAGCGGCGCGCCCAAGTCGAAGTACTCCTTCGACGTGGACGTCAGCGATCTGATCCGCCCCGGCGAGAAGAACAGCGTCGCGGTGCTCGTCGATCTGGAGATGCCCGGTCGAAGCGTTCGCGGCGGCCTGCACCGCCGGGTGTTTTTGTGGAGTCCGAAATAGGGAAGATGAAGGTGCGTTAGTTCGAAATTGCGCACCGTTTGCGGAAGACCCGCCTCCAATGATGGTTTTTGAGTTGAAAACTTAAACCGATTAAGGTAAAATTCTCTAAGGAGAAACGAAAGCCACATTATCCACTGGCCCGGATTAAAGCGCTCATCCGGGAGGGTGGCTATCGCGTTACCCGAACGGCGATGCGATGCGCGACGAACGATTTTGGATTCTCTGAACCGGCCGAGATCGCAGAGGCGATTCTGAGTTTGGACAATTCGGACTTTCTCAAATCTATGACAATGCTGCGGGATTCAGCAATTTGGCAGGATGTCTATCGCCCCGATGTAGGTGGAATACCGGCCTACGTAAAAGTACAGATAGTAGACATCATGACGGTAGTAATCTCATTCAAATCCCTGGAGGACGATTAAGATGCGCGAGAAGCAATGGATCGATTGTCCCGCTTGCGGCGAAAAAAAGAGTATGCGCCATTTGAAGGGGCAAGACGAACGTTATAATCCGAAGGGGTATCCACCCCTCGATATCACAGGCCTGGATGGCCAGTTTTGCGAAACTTGCGGAGAAGGATTTTGGTCCCAGACCTCAGAGCGGACCATTTCGCGGATGTTGGCGCAGCATATGGCCCAGTACGACGCACAACGGGTCGTGGCGGCGGAACTCGTCAGCGTCAAGGAGGCGGCGGCGGCCATGCACGTTACCGTACAGGGTATTCACAAAATGATGGACGAAGGGCGGCTGCGCTACGTGGTCGCTGGTGGTTCCCGTTTGCCGATACGCAAGGACCTCGCAGCGAGAGTCAAAGCCAGGCAGCATGTGCTGACCTGACCAGGGCCGCTCGCAAGACGGGCAATTTCCAGCCGCAAAGAAAGGACATCCAATGCGCTTCGCTTTGGCATTGGTACTCACACTGGGCACCCTCAGCACTTGGGCCGCAGAATTTCACATCGCCCCTGCAGGCAACGACACCAATCCAGGAACCGAAGCCGCGCCCTTGGCCTCCCTCGGCGCCGCGCGCGATGCCGTGCGGGCCGCCGGCGTCGGGCCCCATACCGTGTGGCTGCACGATGGCGACTATATCCACCCGAGGTCCGTCCCCTTTAGCGCAGAAGACAGCGGCACGGCGGCGGCCCCCATTGCTTACCGCGCCGTAAACACCGGCAAGGCCCGGCTCCATGGGGGACACTTTCTTGCGGGTGAGGCGTTTATGGCAGTGAGTGATGCCGCCGCACTGGCACGCATCCCGGAGGAGGGCCGCGCAACCGTGCGGCAGGCGGACCTTTCCGCCATCGCTACGCTTGGCGATGTGCCCGATGCCTTCCGCAGCGCCCAACCCGTGCCGGAGCTCTTCTTCAACGGTGCGCGCATGACCCTGGCCCAGTGGCCCAACGAGGGCTGGGCGGAAATCGAAACCATCGTTGAGAGCGGGCCCGCGCCCTGGCGCAACTTTGCTTCGGATGCCCTCGGCGTCTTTACCTACAGCGGCGATCATCAGGCGCGCTGGGCCAACGTGGCCGATCTCTGGCTCGAAGGCTACTGGTGCTTCGACTGGGCCTCCGAGACCATCCGCGTGAAGTCCATCGATCCCGCTACGCGCCAGATAACCCTGGGTTCGCAGCACGTCTACGGCATTGGCAGCGGCAACCCCGCGCCGCGCCGCTATCGCGCGGTGAATCTGCTGGAGGAGCTCGACGTCCCGGGCGAGTACTACATTGATCGCGCCGCCAAAGTGCTCTATTTCTGGCCGCCCGCCACCCTGGACGGTGGCGAAATCGTCCTCTCGCTCACCGCGGAGCCGCTGGTTGCGTTGAACGGCGCGTCCCATCTTCAATTCACGGGGATCACCTTCGAATACAGCGCGGGCAACGCACTCTCGGTTACGGGCGGCGAAGGCGTGACCCTTGCCGGCTGTACCCTCCGCAACGCCGGCCTCATCGGCGCCGTGATTGACGGCGGCACGAACCACACCGTGCAAAGCTGCGACATCTACAACAACGGCACCGGCGGCCTCAGCATCAGCGGCGGTGACCGGAAGACCCTCACGCTCTCCGGACATCGCGTGGTGAACAATCACATCTACCGCGTGTCCGAGCGCATGCGCACCGCCGCGTACAACATCGTCATGGCCGGCGTGGGCATTCACGTGGCCCACAACGAAATCAACGACGCGCCCCATCAGGCCATTCTCGTGTCCGGCAATGACCACGTCTTTGAGTTCAACGACGTGCACCACGTCAGCATGAATTCCGACGACTGCGGCGCTTTCTACATGGGCCGCAATCCTTCGGATCGCGGCACCGTCATCCGTCACAACTACTGGCACGAAATAGGCAGCAAGATGGCCCACGGCAGTTGCGCGATCTACTTCGACGATGGCGACGGCGGCCAGACGGTACATGGCAATGTCTTCTACAAGGCCTCGGGCGGCAGTTTCGGCGCGGTGTTCAACCACGGCGGGCACGACAATATCGTGACCAACAACATCTTCATCGAATGCGGCCTTGCCCTGGGCTCCGCGCCCTGGCCCGACGCCCTCTGGAAGCAGTGGCTGAGCGAGCCCCTCTGGCAGGGTAGACTGCTGGAAGAGGTGGACATCACCAAAGCGCCCTTCACCGAGCGCTATCCCGAGCTGAAGGGCTACATGGAGTACGAAAGCGGCCTGCGCCTGAACCACGCCGCGCGCAACGTAGCCGTGAAAACCAAGAACCTGGTCAACGGAAACTGGACCGTGAAGGACAGCTTCATCACCCAGGAAGATCCCGGCTTTGTGGACTACAAGGCCCAGAACTTCGCCCTGAAAGAGGATGCGGAACTCTTCGGACTGATTCCCGGCTTCGAGCCGATTCCTTTTGACGAGATTGGTTTGATGGTGGATGAGTATCGCACGGTGGTCGAGTAAAGCGGGAGCACGGGTTTTCCTACCCGTGTATGCGCCTACGGCGCACCGTTTTTTGAGATTAAATCGTGCAACTTCGTTGCACGATACGCGGGTAAGAAAACCCGCGCTCCCGCCGTTCCAAAGTTTCACTTCGAACGGGTTAATACACGTATCGTTGCGAGGAGGTAGTCAATGAACCCATCCAACAAACCCGGAAGACGCGCCGTGCTGAAGGGCGCTGCGGCCACCGCCGCGCTTTGGCCCATCGCCAACGCCTTTGGAAACGAGACCAAAGCCGAATCCCCATCCGCCAACCAGGCAAAGGAGCATCCCGTGTTCCAATCCAAATGGAAGTGCGCCGTTGCGCTCGATTCCCAGCGCAACGTCACCGCCGGAAGCAACGCCGCCCTGGCCGATGCCATTCGCCGTGGTGCAGACCTCCAGGTGCAGACTGAGTTCATCCACAACGAACACATCGACACAGACTCCAACAGCGACGAACTGATTCGCGAGGTGGCGGAGTTTCGCACGACCTATCTGCTGGAAGACAGGGCCGTCGCGGGTATCATGACCCTGCGCCAGCCCATCAGCCTGCCCGACGGCTTCGGGCCGCGCCCCTCCATGTCCTTTTTCATGTATAACCAGGATGGACAACAGGCGATCGCGCGCCCCTTTCTCGACGGGCCACCCGCCATGGGCGCGCCTGGCCCTTCGCCGCTGGACGATCACTCGGCCATGCCGAAGTATCACCAGCAGGACAGCTTCGACGCGGGTACCAACGCACCCAGCAGCAATTTTATTTACGACTTCAATGTATTCCGCTACCTCGTGCGCGATGACTGGCAGGAGCTGCTATCGCACAACGCGGACGGATCGGTCGTAAATGGCTCAGTGGACGCCCTGGGCGACGCCTTTACCCAGGGCTGCGAACTGAAGGTGGCCATTCGTGGCCTGTGCGCCGACCTCACAAAGGAAGGGGAAACCACCACCGACCACGAAATCTTCGTGAACGTCGGCTCGGCCTATTACTACACCGCGCAGAAGCTCTTCATCGCCGGCACCATCCCCACCGTGCGCGTGAAGCCCGCCGTCCCCCTGCGCTATACGAGCCAGGGCTGGGACTTCGGCTGGCTCATGCCCCGCACCGACGGCTACTGCGCGCGACTCTTGAACGATCCGTACACCCTGCAATTCAACCGCAGCAACGGGCGCTACGCCATGCGCTGGTTCGCGCGGTAAGCGGGAGCACGGACTTTCCAGTCCGTGATTGGTTGTGCAGCTTGGCTGCACAAGACGCGGGTATGAAAACCCGCGCTCCCGCTATTCTATTCTCAACGCATCGAAGCGCTCTCGGCGGAATCCCAGCACAATCGCCGTGGCGGTGCAGCCGACGGACACGATGAAGACCAGCAGGGCCAGTTGCACCTGCGTGCCCACGTTGACCTGGGAATTCGTGGCGAAGAAGGATGGAATAATCGCCAGGGACGCCGCGACGATGCCCGTCCCCAAACCTGCGACGAGCAGAAAACCGTACTCGATGTAGAGCATGCGAATGATGGCGGGGTGGGGGTAGCCCAGCGCGCCGAGCATCGCGAGTTCACCGCGTCGCTCAAGGAGGTTGCGCAGTACCACCACCCCCATACCCACGCTGCCGATGGCAAGGCCCAGCCCGCCAAGTACGAGGAACATGGCGAGGTAGGTCGTCTCCACAGCGTAGAATTCGAGGATGCGCTCCACGGGCGGGATGGCGTCGAGACCGAAGCGGTCATAGGCCCGATTGAGGCTCTGGATGGTGGATTCGATGGCGTCGGCGGGCGCGTCGATCAGGAGCATGCGGTAGCCGTCCTCGGCGGGGAAGAGGCGCGTGAAGTTCTCGTCGCTCATGAGGATCTTGCCCTGGAATACACTGAGCCGCATGGGCAGCGCACCCACGAGTTTGACCTTCACCTCAGCGCCGCTTTCGTCCTGATAGATCAGGTAGTCACCCTTCTCAATCCCTGTCTTTTTCTTCAGCGTCCACATGGCCGTGTTCGCATCACCCGCGAGCGCAGGGATGGCGCCATCCTCCAGCTTCACGTTGAGGCGCTCCCACAGTTCCGCAGCCGCATCCTCCGAGGCGAAGCCCTTGCGCGCAGCGAATTCGGCCACGTTTACGCCGAGCACACCTGGCTGTTGCGAGTGATTCAGGTTCAGGCAACTTGCGTCGTCCCCATCGCGCACCTTGATGGCGGCGGCGGACAGGGTATCGCTTTTCACGATGAACTCGGGCTTTTCCAATAGGGGAAAGGTGGATTCCGCGAGCAGGCTGTAGCCGCCCGTGCCGGACGAGCGAAGGTGGGCGGAGGCATAGAGATCTTCGTGCATGGAGGACACGGCGAAGACCATGAATGCACCGCCGCCGAGCAGCGCGATGGTGGCCAGGCTGCGCCCGCGACGACGCGACACGTTTTGCAGCGCCAGCGCGGTGAAGGTGAAGGGCCGCCCCCCCTGCGCGCGGTCCATGGACATCAACTTCCAGCGACACAGGCAGAACGCGGAAAGGAGCAGGAGGGTGCCCACGCCGAATCCGAGGAGGGCGGCGTTGTGCACGGCGATGACAAGGGGTAACGCCATGATAAGCGCGGCGAGGACAACACCACCGACGCCGAGGTAGAGCGTGGCGCGGCGGCCCCGGCCTTCGCGACTCGTTTCGAGGGACTGAGAGAAGTCCATGTAGAGCAGTTCGCGTGCCGGTTTCTTCATGTACTTCCGCAACGCGAAAAACATGGTGACGAGCGCGCACACCAGACTGATGACCGCGCCCACTACGATGCTGCCGAAGGTGGCATGGTATTGGATGGAGGAATTCGCCAGCGCGCCCTGCCAGTACGTTGCGAGGCCGTGGAGAAGTCCGCGGGTATAGAAGGTGCTCGACACCGCCCCGAGAATGGAACCCGCTACAGCCACAATCGCGCCTTCGGCGAGAAAGAGCCGCCGCACCTGTTTGTGTCGAAAGCCGAGGGCCAACAGCATGCCGATCTGCTCGATACGGTGCTGGATGCCAAAGACGAAGAGCAGTCCGGTCAGCAGCAGCGCCGCGACAATCAGGAAGAAGCTCATGCCGATGAAGAGGCCGCCGAAGTCCATGGCCTTCTGCACGGCGGCGAGGGCCTGCGCCTCCACGGGGATGAAGACGAGACCCGTCCGCGCGGGGTCGGCGTTTTGCTTCAGGTGATCGCTCACTCTTGCGATAGTGTCGGGCGCGGCGGGGAAGCGGACGTTCGTGAGATCGCCGAAGCGGTTGCCCCAGAGCTCCTGGCCGGTCTTCAGCGTCACGAAGGCCTTGGGCGTCTGCTTGTACGCGTCCCAATAGTCCTCGTTCGCCTTGTCGTTGAGCTTCTCCTCGTCCATGGGCATGCCCACATCCCAGTCGGCGCAACTGTCCACGTCCGTGAGGCCGGGGAAGACAGGCGTGAGCTCCTTTTCAGAGACGAGATCGGCCATCTCGCGGATGGCGCTCACCTTGAAATCGCGCTTGCGCTCTTCGAACTTGTTCGAGGGCAGCAGGGCCGAGTATGTCATGGTGATCGTGTCGCCGATAGCAGCCTGGATCTGATCCGCCATCCAGCGGTTGATGATGATCTCATCGTCCTTCATCTCCGGGGGCACCGCGCCCGCAACGGCGAAGGAATAGGGGGTAGCGAGGTTGCCTTTCGAAAATCCATTTACGAGATAGGTCAGCGTGCCTTGCGCGCCGGGAATCTCCTGCGCGGCGCTGGCAAGTTCCGCGGGAATGAAGATACGCTCCGATTTCAGTTGCACCACGCCGCTCGGGTGCGTGTCGAAAGCCAGGCCGATGTCTTCGGGTGTCCACACGCGGGCGAGGGTTTCATCGAGCGCGTCGTCGGCCAATTCGCCGCTGGCAAAGAGCAGATTGATGCGATTCGGCAGCGCCACCCGGGCCTGAAGCGCGTCTCGATTCACGAAAGCGTTGTAGGGCGCGATCTGACTCGCGGAAAGGCTGTAGCGGCCCATTTCGTCATCGCTGAGCACCTTCTTGACCGTGTAGGTCTGGCGCACGGAGCGATCTTCATTGCGCACGGAGAGACCGGCGTCACGGGGCAGCAGCGAGGGCTTCTCCATGCGCAGATCCACCTCGCCGCCCTCTGTCACGCCCAGCGCCTCGGCCAGTTTCGTGTTGAGCGCCGTTTCGTTGGGGCCGAGGGCCAGCGTGGAGTCCGCCGCCAGTTTCCAGAAGTCCTCGCCGACGCCGATGACTTCGACGCGGTTGATCTGGCGGCGGTCATCGGTTGTGGCACCCTGTCGGATGGCCATGCCGCGCAATTGCAGCGCGCCCGCCGTGGAGATCTTCGCGTCCGAGCCGATGGCTTCCACCACGCGTTGGCTGAAGTACTGGGTGCGTGTGCTGATGGCGTGGTCGATGTTGCCCAGGCGCTGCTTCGCGAAGCGGAGTAACGAGTAGTCCACGGAATCGCCCACCAGCAGCGAGCCAGTCAGCACGGCGGCGGCCAAGGTGACGCCCGCGAGCACGCCGAGGTGCATACGCCAATAGTGGCGGAGGCTGTTGCGGATCAGAGAAAACATCAGGCCGCCTTCCCGCGCAGTTTGCCGTCGGCAAGTTCATAGACCTGGGCCATGCGTCGCGCCACGTCCATGGAGTGAGTCACCACGATGAGCGCCATGCCTTCTTCGGCGTTTAATTCGAGCATGAGGGTAGCGAGGGCATCCGCGCCTTCGTGGCTGAGGGAGCCCGTGGGTTCGTCGGCCAGGAGCAACGCCGGCTGGTTGATGAGCGCCCTTACCACCGCCACGCGCTGCCGCTCGCCGCCGGAGAGCTGGCCGGGTCGCGCATGAATGCGATCCTTCAGGCCTACGCGAACGAGCAGTTTCTCCGCGCGTTCGGCGGCGTTTGTCGCGTCCTTGCTCACCAGCGTGGGCACCAGCACATTCTCCAGCGCCGTGCACTGGGGCAGCAGGTGGTGGTGCTGGAACACAAAGCCAATGGAGCGATTGCGAAAGGCCGCGCGCTGCTCTTCATTAAAGCCGTCGAGCCGTTCGCCCTTGAACTGGAGCGTGCCGCCGCTGGGCGAGTCCAGCAGACCGATGAGGTTGAGCAGGGTGCTCTTGCCGCAACCGGAAGGCCCGACAATCGCGAGGGAGTCCCCAGCGGAAACGGAAAGGCAGGCGCCCTTCAGGATCGCGGTGGACGCGTCGGCCTCGTTGTAGGTCTTGGAGACGTCGTTGAGTTCAAGCAAGGCGCCTGGTGTGGTCACTGGGTATTCCTTTCAGTGTCTCAAACGGCAAATGGTGCCGTGGCCATAACGTTCAGGACCGATACGACCGATAGGACCGATTGGATCAATCTGTCCTATCGGTCCTATCCGTCTTATGACTTCGGCCTCAGCCCTGCGCCGCCCCAAAGGCCGACAGCGAGCCATCTTTGCCGCCGACGAGGATCATCCCGTTGATGATCGAAGGCGGCGTAATTTCATCGCTGACTTCGTAGGACCAAAGCTGTTTTCCATCGGCCAGCGCCAGCAGGTACAGCACGCCGTTTGCCGTTACCACCACCTTGTCGCCCACAATTACCGCCGAACCGGGCATACCCTTGGCATCAAATTTCCACACGTTCTTACCGGTGGCGCGCTCCACCGCGTAAACGGTGTCGTCCATGCCGCCGTAGATGACTTTGTCCGTGCTGACCGCCGGCGTGGTGAAGACTTCCGCCACGCAATCGGTATTGGTCCACACGATCTCGCCGGTCGTCAGATTGGCGTGGATCAACTCGCCCGCGTGCGTGCCGGAAAACACCGAGTTGCCCCGGATGGCCACGCCGCCCGCTACCTGCGATTCCTTTCCGATGGCGATATTTTTCAGAATCGCGCCGTCCTCGGCACTCACGACATGAAGGGCCGAGGCGCAGCTCCCGAAGGAGACCACACCGTCGCCCGCGGCGGGTGAGCCGTCGCAGCGATCAATGGGTTCGCTTTTCCACAGGGGCGTTCCATCGGCAAAGGAAAGACAATGGAGCGCGCCGTCGTCCTGACCGATGACATAGACCCGCGCCTGGGGCTGGGTGGCGCTGGCGGGCTGATAGGTGATGGAACCCAGCACCGGGCTGCCCATTTCATGCCGCCACTTCTCATTGCCCGTTGCCGCGTCGAAGGCGTAGATCGTGCCCGCCATCGTCCCCACGAGGAGCGTCGAGTCGAAGCAGCACAAAGGACCGTCCACCCGCGCATTCTGCTCGGTATCGTCGTTGACCGATTTCCGCGTGAGCTGTTTGGACCAGATCTTCTTCCCCGTGAAGTCCACCGTCGAGATCTCGCCGTGGCTGTTCACGAAGTGCAGCATCGACGCCGAGGAGACCGGGCCATAGAAAAGCGGGGCGCTCGTCTGAAAGCGCCAGAGTCGCGCGGGCGCATCCGGGAGGGTGCCTGCGGCCACGCCGGCCAGATTGGCGTCGCCGTGATAGGTGGACCACAGCGTTGCAGGGGCTTCGTTCGCCGCCACGACCGGAGCCGCGGCGAGTGGTGTGGGCACCGCAGTCGGCGCGGGGACCGGGGGCGTCGAAGCGGCGGGCGCAGTTTCCACAGGCGCGGGGGGCGCGGCAGGTACCGGTTCGGTCGTCGTCCCTGCGGGCTCTGCTGTTCCTGAAATCGCCGCCACGTCATCAGGCGCTTCTTCCGACGCCGGGGCGGGGGAGAACCATCCCTGCATGAATCCCCAGACCAGCACGATACCCAGAATGACGAAAAACGGCGCCATCGAAATGATTTTGTCTTTCATGTAACAGCGAACCTCGAATACAGCGCGATGGTGTCGTTGGCCATCCGCTCGGTTGAAAATTTCTTCGCCACGGCCTCACGACCTTTCGCCCCCAGAGCCCGTGCGGCTTCCGCGTCCAGCAGGACGGTTTCCAGCGACTTGGCCAAGGCCTCAGGGTCATGGCCGTCGTAAATCAGTCCTCCACCCGTCGCCCCCACGATTTCGGGATAGGCCCCCGCCCTCGGCTGCACCACCGGAATGCCCGCGGCGTTCGCTTCGATGATGAACAGCCCGAAGGCCTCGCCCTCGGGCGCCGGAACCGACATGACCGACAAAGACTGGATGAACTCGCGGCGTGTTTCGATATCGAATTCTTCCATGAATTCCACATCATGTTCGAAGCCGTGCTTGTGCAACTTCTGCTTGAGCCACTTGATGTACGTGGCATCCGAGCCGACCTGGCCCCCGGTCGCCCTCAATTTGAGATCTTTGAGGCGCGGGTGCTGCTTCAGATGAATAAAGGCGTCCACCAGTCGACCCAGCCCGAGGGAATCGGTCATCTTCGAAAGATATCCAATCACCGGAGGCTCGAAGGTCATGGGCGCTTTGGGAATGTCATCGCACTTGATGCCCAGATGGATTACCTGAATCTTTTCCGGTGTAAGCGCCATCCGCACGGCCATTTCATCGGCGTACCACTGGCTCACCGCCACAAACGCGTCCACATCGCGGCTGCAATCGGTCATGGCGTCCCAGCAAAGCCGGTTATAGGGATCGTCGATGGCGTCCAGCCAGGGCATTTCGTCCTGCAGACTGCAAAACAGGGGCACCTTCAGGTTTTGCTTAAGCGTGCGCGCCATCCCCAGCAGCAGCGCATTGGAGAGGTGGATGACATCCGGTTTCTCCTGCTCCACCAGCCAGGCCATCATGCGCTCCAGCTCCTTCTTCTGGTTGCCATCCGGCCCCTGAAGCATCGAGAGGGTCATGGGTCCGAGTCCGGCCGCTTCGGTTGTACCTTCCTGTTTCGCCGCTTTTCGCAGCATCCACGATGTGTCAAAGAGGCGATCCATCCAGCGCGGTGTGTAACGAAAAAGGGAGAACTTCTGCTGGAGGTAGCAATTGATGCCGCCGAAGAACACGGGGACGCCTTTGCCGATCTCGCCCGAGTCGATGAGCACCGGCAGATAGACCGGGATCATGAGTACGTCGTGGCCCATACGCCGCAGCGCCCGGACCAACTCGATATCCCGCATGCAGTTCTGGCAGTAGAATGTGCCCCCCGTTCCCGGTACGATGTAAACAATCTTCATCTGCGCTGGGACTCCTTCCGATTTCTACTGCTCACTGCATTGGGGCGGCATGCCTGCCGGGCAACGCGGGGCCGCCATGTTGAAGGAACGGGCGCCGTTCCTTTAGAGTTGTATTCAAGGCTGGGCGCCTGCTATTTCGCAGCGGGATCCGTCATGGCACCCAAGTCCATTATAAGCCACGCGGCGGCAGCGCCGCTAATTACAGGCAGACCACCGGTACTTCGCCGGTGGAAATTCACAGAGGGTTTTACCAATGCGCTTCCACCGTTTTATCCGCCAGGCCTTTCGCGGTCTCGTTTTCGGGGTCGCCCTCGCCACGGCGGGCATGGCTCCGGCCAACGACTGGCCCCACTGGCGTGGACCAAACCACAACGGTACCGCGGATGCCACCAACCTGCCCGGGGCCTGGACCCAGGACAATATCCTCTGGAAAACCCCCATGCCGGGCCAGAGTTCCGCGTCGCCCATCGTGGTGGGAGAACGCATCTTTTGCGTGTCCAACAGTGCGGATATGAAATCCCTCCTCGGCCTTTGCTTTAACCGGGACACGGGAGCGCTCCTCTGGGAAAAGACCTTCGTAAAGGATGCCGAGCAGCCCCGGCGCAATACCCTGGCCTCGCCCTCGCCCGTGAGCGACGGCACGACGGTGTATTTCATGTTTGGCACGGGCGATCTCATCGCGTCCGATTTCGACGGCAACGTGAAGTGGTCCAAGAACCTGGTCGCGGAGTATGGCCCCATCAATCAGCAATTCGGCTATAGCTCGACACCGCTTTTTTTCAAGGGCAAGCTGTACATTGCCATCATGCGCGGTCAGTGGGAGCGTCGGGAGCTGGAAGAGTTCACCGATGAGACCTCGCACATTCTCTGCCTCGACCCGGCCGATGGCAAGGAAGTCTGGAAAGCCCACCGTTCCAGCGACGGCGGCGACGAGGCCTTCGATTCCTACTCCAGCCCCATGCCTTACGAATTCGGCGACACGGCCGCCATCCTGAGCCAGGGCGGCAACTACGTTATCGGCCACGACGCGACCACGGGTAAGGAGCTCTGGCGGCAGAATCACAACCCGGAAAAAGGCAAGATGTGGCGCCTGATCCCGTCACCCATGGCGGCGGGCGAATATGTCATCGGCGTGCAACCCCGAGGCCAGGCCGCCTTCGCCATTCTGCCTCAGCCCGGCAAGTCATTCGCCTACACGGAATCCCATTGGATTTACGATGAAAAGACCACCGACGTACCCAACCCGATCTTCTATAAGGACCGCGTGATCCTGCTCAATGACGTCCAGGGCAAGGTTTTCTGCCTCGATGTGAAGACGGGGGCGCCCGCCTGGCTGGGCGATCTGGAGGCCGACAGCCGTATCTGGTCTTCGCCCGTGGTTGCCGACGACAAGATGTACGTCATGACCGAGAGCGGTCAGGTGATCACGGCGGGAATCGGCGACGGCCTCACCATCCTTTCTCGAAACAATCTCGGTGGGCACGAATGCAAGTCCACCCCGGCCATCGCCCATGGCAAGCTTTTCATTCGGACCTCCGATACACTCTATTGCATTGGAAACAAGTAAGCGCGGAACCTGTGAATCGAATGGCGCCGTCAGGGTAAGGCCTATTATCCTGTTTCGCGGCAGCGGGACCGGGCGCGGTATACTGGACGCGTTTTGCCACGGATGACACCGTGCGGGTCCGTATGGCGAATGAATAGTGGTCGCTCGCCAATGCGGTTTCGATGCGCACCCATTTCCACTTGCAGCCCCGCCCGCGCTGCGCGGCGCCGGGGTACAACATACCGTGGCTACCATGCCGAAAAAATCATTCCAATCGCTTTTTACCACGCTGGTGCTTCTGTTTGCTCTCGGCAGTATGGCCTATGTGGTCCTGTCCGAAGGTGCGGCGTCGGGCGCCGTCGACCCTGCGCCGGCCTCTCCCGTTACGGAGCTGATCGTGTATTACATGGACATGGGAAAGGACTGCACGACATGTCAGAACCTGGAAGTGTACACCCGCGAGGTATTGGAGGCTCATTTCAAGAACGATCTGACGCGCGGGCGCGTTGAGTGGCGCCGCGTGGACGTTGACCTTGCCGCCAATACCCATTTCGTTGACGAATTCCGGCTTTATACCAAGGCCGTGGTGCTGGTCCGTTTTGAGGGGGGGCGGCAGACGGAGTACCGAAGCCTGAGCCGCATCTGGGAGTTGGTGTACGATAAGGAGGCTTACATGAACTACGTGCGCGGCGAGGTGCGGGCCGCGCTCGATGGACGCGAGAAGGCGGACTGATGGACTGGGTCTTCGCCGCCGGACCGGCCTTTGTCCTGGGCATCATGACGTCGATCAGCCCGTGTCTGCTTGCCACCAACGTCACCGCCATCAGCTTTATCGCGCGACGTATCGAGCGGCCGCGAACGTTGCTGCTGGCCGGTGGCTGCTACACCCTGGGGCAGGCGCTGGCCTTCGTGATACTGGCGGCACTGGTCGTGAGCAGTCTCGTGACGGCGCCGGTGGTGTCGCAGGGTCTCCAGAAGTATCTGTTTCGCCTGATGGGGCCGATCCTCATGATTATGGGATTGTTTCTGCTGGAACTGGTCTCGGTGAAACTCCACCGGGGACGCCTCAAGGCCTGGGCCGTGCGCTATGCCAGCCGCGGCGGTCTGTGGAGTGCGACCGTGTTGGGGCTGTTTCTGGCCTTGTCCTTTTGCCCCACCTCCGCCGCCCTCTTCTTCGGCGGGCTCATCCAAATGGCGGTTCTGCACCATTCCTGTGTGTATCTCCCGCTGGCCTTCTCACTGGGCGTATCCCTCCCCGTGGTAATCGTAGTCTACCTCGTGGGTTTCGCCGCCCATCGTGTCGGGCGCGTGGTGCGCGGCGTGAACCGCGTCGAGTGGTGGCTGCGAAAAACCGCCGGCGTCATTTCAATCGCCGTCGGTTTCTACTTTACGCTGGCCTATTCACTGGTGCTCTGGTGAAAGACGGATCACTTCGCCTTTACATCATAGGCCCAGAGATACTCGCCGCGCCGAATATACAGGGTCCCATTCGCCACCACCGGGTGCGCCCAGTGCTTCGCCTCGCCCTTCGTGACCTTGAATTCCCCCGTGCGCTCGAAGCCCTCCGGCGACGCATTGATCAAACTCACGACGCCCTTCATCGGCCCCTCGTAGTTGTAGAGCATGCCGTCCGCATAGACAAGCGCCCCCTCCGTAACCTCCGGCGTGCGCCACATGATCTTGCCGGTCTTGAGCTCGAGACAGAGCATTTCCCTGCCCGAGCGATGGGCCGTTCCGTAGATATAGCCTTCATGAAGCACCACACCGCCGTGCAGGGTATCCAGTGCCGTGTCTTTCCATACCTCGGTCAGCTCCGTGCCATCGTCGGAGAGCTTGAGCATGACGCCGCCCACCTTGCTGCCGGCAACAAAATAGAGCATGCCGTCGGCGTACACGGGCGTGTTGGCGTGAATATCCCACTGATCTGGATGGTCGCGGGTCCACAGCACCTCGCCACTTGCCGCGTCCACGCCGACGAGTCCCTTGCCCGTCATGCTTACGAGGATACGGCGCCCGTTGTGGACGATGATGTTGGGCGAGCAATAAGCCGAGGCATCCCCGAAGTCCTTGGTAGTCCAGACGGTCTCACCGGTTGCTTTGTCCAGCGCGGCGACGGCGGCGTCGGGTCCGCCGGGCATGCAATACACCAGCTTTTCATCGACCAGCGGGGATTCTGCGATTGCCCACTGAATCTGCTTCCCCTGGAAGCGCTTCAACAGGTCCACCTGCCATGTGATGGCCGGCGCGCCAAGGTCGATCTTGTAGAGGACGCCCAGGCCCGACATAAGGTATCCGTGTGCGCCATCCACCGTGAGGGTGGAGCGTGCGCCTGGTGCCTGCGAATCTTCCGTTTCCTGCCCGTAATTCAGCCGCCATTTCTCTTGGCCGTCGAGGGAGAGCGCAAAGAGATAGCCCTGGTTCGTCTCGATCATGCCGGGCACATAGATGGTGTCGCCGACGACGGTGGGGGAGGCGTAGCCCATGCCGATGAGGTCAATTTCCCAGAGCAACTCCGGGCCGCCCTCGGGCCACGCCTTCAGCAGTCCCTTCTCGTCAAACTTTCCATCGCGATCAGGTCCGCGAAACTGGCGGGCGTCGCCGCCGTGTGCCGTTCCATAGAGACCCAACGCGACCAGACCCAGCAGAAGAAATCGCACCATGATGACCCGCCCTGTTTGCTTGAGATTGCTTGTGAATTGAACGCGCCAGCGCTACTGCGAGATCGCTCGGTTAGAGTTCAATCCAAACCGTCGTGTGACACCCTTCGATGTCTTCCTTGTTCCGGAAGGCGATAGCCGCCGTGGGACACGCCGCTACACACGCCGCGGCGGATTTGCGCAGGCCCTCGTCGAGACTCCGATTGAAGGGCACCTTGATTTCCATATCGAAACCGCGGCCGATGAAGGCCAGGCCGATATCCTCGCCGTGCATGTTGGCAATTTCCACGCACAGGCCGCACCGGATGCACTTGCCCGGCTCCAGGTAGACGTCGCCGCCCAGACCGAGGTAGCGAACATCCTTGGTCTCCGTCGTGTTGTACTTGCGCTGCTCCGCGTTGTACACGTGGGACCACTTGCGCAGGGTGCAGGTCACGCGCTTGCGGCAGTCGCAGTGGAGGCACCGCCCGGCTTCTTTGCGCGAATCGGCCAGCGGTTCCTCGGTGGTGATGGGAACCACCAGCATCGCCTCTTTATTTTCGTTGTGATCGCGCATGGCCTCCATCTCCGCCTTCACCATTTTGCCAATCTTCGACTGGAAAAGCTCCGGCTCCGGCTTCGCATCCACGCTGACCATGTAGCGGTTGGCCCACGCGGCCGCCGTCTTGCCATTGCCCACCGCCATCACCGTGAGCTTGTGCTCCTTCGCCTCGAAAACCTTGCCACCCGCCTTGCCCAGGCCCGCGCATGCAATGACCACGGCATCGTATTCTTCGCGGATCGCCTCCAGCATCTCCGCGTCCACTTTCTGGTTATAGCGGAAATCCACGCCCAAACGGGTGATGAAATCGATCTCGGTATCGAGTACTTCCTTGGGAAGCTTGTCGTCGGGCAATTCCCGCAGCTTGCCGCCGGCCTTGTCGTCTTTTTCATAGACGACCACGGCGTGGCCCTCCTTGCGGAAGACCCAGGCCGCCGCCATACCCGTCGCACCCGCACCGATAACGGCCGTGCGCTTCCCCGTGTCCGGCGGGCACTCCAGCAGTTCAGGATTCTCCTTGAGTGATTTCTCCGCCACATTTCGATGCAGCGTACGGATTTTCATCGTCTCGTCGTAGCTCTTACGGCGGCAGGGGTTCTCGCAGGGCGCGGGACACACATAGCCCAGGGTCCAGGGAATGACCAGGCCGTTGTGGATCGTGTAGGCCGCGTCGGCGAAATCGCCGTCATAGATCTGCCGCATCATGACCGGAATGTTCATTGAAGCGGGGCAGGTGTGGGTGCAGGGGGCTTCGCAGTCGCCAATGTGCTCGCTGAGGATCAGCTCCAGCACTTCCTTGCGCGCCTCGCACACATCGCCCGTGTCCGTCTCGATCTGCATGCCGTCCTGCACCACCGTGGAGCACGAAGAATGGAGTTGCCCCGTCTGGGTATTGCGCACCGTGCAAAGCATGCACGAGTTCATCGGGCGCACCCCTTCCCAGTAGCACAGCGTCGGGATCTCGATGTCCAGTTTCCGCGCCGCCTGCAGCAGCGTCGTTCCGGGCTCGACTTCGATCGCTCGATTGTTAATCGTTACGGTGGGCATGAATTACTCCGTTTAGAAGCCGCCAGTTTGCAGAAGCGATCACGGCGAAATTTAACCTACTTGGTCGTTCTCAAGCTACGCCACCGGCGTTGGCACATCATTTCGATGTCGTGTGGCACCCATTCGACTGGGCACTCCTGCAATCTGATACGTTTTGAAGTTAACCTGAAGCGCGGAAGGGCGCCAACGTGGCTTAGCCTTCCAGGCTGAGGCAGAGCGCTCGTTAAAATTTTGAGTCGCCCTCTTTCTTGTCTCTTGACTTTCAACCACCAACAATACGCAAGGCCCGTCGATATCCAAAATGGGCTTTGTCTCAGCCTGGAAGGCTAAGCCACGTTGGTGCGCGATTCAATTTTATGTCACCATACAACTATTGGGCGTTCTACGCTAGACTATAGGCCGCAAAAATGCTGAGCCCAACGTTTATGACTTCTTCAGGCGGTTAGAGGGTTACATATTCTCTTATAGACTCGTTATACCCGGGAGCCCGCCTTGATGGCGTCCACCGGACAGGCCACCAGGCAGTAATCGCATCGCGTGCAAATACTCAAATCAATATGGTGCATCTTGTAGGGCGCGGACTCGATGCAGTCCACGGGGCACACCTGGGCGCACTTGGTGCAGCCGATGCAGTTGTCCTCCACCCAGTAGTCGATAAGCGGCTTGCACTTGCCCGCCGGGCACCGGCCCGCGATGTGCGCTTCGAATTCCTCACGGAAATACATGAGTGCCGTCAGCACCGGGTTGGGCGCGGTCTTGCCCAGGCCGCACAGGCTCTGGCTCTTTACGACCTTGCCCAGCTCCTCCATCATTTCAATGTCCTGCTCTTTGCCCTGGCCGTTGCAAAGGCGCGTGAGCATCTCCTTCAGGCGCATCGTGCCGATGCGGCAGGGGGAACACTTGCCGCAGGACTCGTCCTGGGTGAAGGAGAGGAAATAGCGCGCCATTTCCACGATGCAGTCGGAGTCGTCGAGCACCACCATGCCGCCGGAGCCCATCATGGCGCCAATCTGCGAAAGGGCCTCGTAGTCCACGGGCGTATCGGCCATGGACGCGGGAATCACGCCCCCCGAAGGGCCGCCCACGAGGATCGCTTTGAACTTCCGTCCGTTCGCGATGCCGCCGCCGATGTCTTCCACGATCTGGCGGATCGTGATGCCCATGGGCACTTCGATCAGGCCACCATTGCGTATCTTGCCGGCCAGCGAAAATACCTTCGTGCCTTTGCTCTTCTCCGTGCCGAGCTTGGCGAATTCCGCCGCGCCCTTACGCACGATCCAAGGGATCACCGAGAGCGTTTCCACGTTGTTGATCAGCGTGGGGCAGCCGTAGAGGCCGGAAATCGCGGGGTAGGGGGGACGCATCGTGGGCATGCCGCGCTTGCCTTCGAGGGAGGCGATAAGCGCCGTCTCCTCGCCGCATACGAAAGCGCCAGCGCCCTCCTTCACCCGCAGGTGCAGGGTGCGGCCCGTACCCATGAAATTCTCGCCGAGAATACCCGCTTCCATGCAATCTTCAATGGCCCGGCGCATCTGTTTTGTCGCCAGGGGATACTCCGCGCGGATATAGAGGATGCCCTCGTCGGAACCCACGGCCAGGGCGCTGATCATCATGCCTTCGATCACGCGGTACGCGTAGGACTCAAGGATCATGCGATCCATGAAGGCGCCGGGGTCGCCCTCGTCGCCGTTGCAGATAACATACTTCTTGCCGGTGGGCGCCGGCGCATCGTGGACGAACTGCCACTTTTTCCCTGTGGGGAAGCCCGCGCCGCCGCGACCGCGCACGCCGCTCGCGAGCACTTCGTCGATGATCTGCTGGGCGGTCCAGGCCTTGTCGCTCTTCGGAAGGTCGCGCAGGGATTTCTTCTGATGGCGGAACAGCATCACATCGCCGGTCAACTTGCCAAAGAGGATACGCTCCACCGCCGCGAAGCCGCCCTTCTTCAAGTACTCGTCCAGGCTGTAGGGATCCATCTCGCCATGGTATTCCGTGGCGATGTGCATCTGATTGCCGAGGAAGGCGGTCACCTGGGGATCGCGCACATTGCCGTCATGGCGCTTCACGGCGTTCTCGCTCGTGTCCGCATCCACATAGAGGCTGTCGGCCCAGCGAAGCGCCGCAGAGCGCAGGCGGGTCAACGGATTCTGAGGATTGAAGTGGCGCGCAATGATTCCCGGAACGTCGTCCACCGTCACGCGGAGGTACATGGCCGGGGCCTTGTTCTCCTGAATGATTTCCAGCACGGGCACCTGGTGGCACATGTGGACGCAGCTCACGTGCTTGATGGGGACGGTCGAGTGGATGCCGGCCAGTGCTTCTTCCACCGCGGCTTCGATGCGGTCGGTGCCGCCCGCCACACAGCAGGAGTCCAGGCCGATGCGGATTTCCGCGCCGTTTTCCACCACTTCGCGGTGAACGGGCTTCTCAAGCGTCCCCTTCTTGGACTCGCGATTCTCGAAATCGCGCAACGTGGCGGCAACGGAATCAGGGGCCACGTTGGCGTAGGTGACGCCGTCAATCTGCATCGCGGGGGCCAGGGAACAGCACCCGATGCAGGCCACCTTCTGTATGGTGTACTTGCGGTCGGCGTCGGTGTCTTCGCCTTTCTTGAGGTTCAGGCGCTCCGCCATCGCCTCGTGGACATCCTCCGCGCCCTTTACGTGGCACGCCGTGCCATCGCAGAGACTGATCAGGTGTTCACCCACGGGGTCCCGGCGAAACTGGGAATAAAACGTCGCCACACCCTCGATGGATGCGGGCTGAATATCGGTCAGTTCGCACACCCGTTCCAGGGCCGCGTTGGGCAGGTAGCGGTATTCCGACTGGATTGCCTGAAGGATCGGGATTACCGCCTCCGGGCCCCGCCCCTTCGCCTCCACAATCGCATCGATGTGGCTGATATCCAGTTCCAGTGTGTCCTGTGTCATGGCGCCTCGATACAGTAGAGTTGTTCCGGGGTACGGACGTACATGCGTTTGTCCAGATAGGCCGGGGTCGCATAGGACGCCGAACCGAGCTTCAGTTTCCCAAGCTCCTCATAGGTCGCGCTGGCGCGGAAGATATACATGATGCCGCTCTTGTCCGCGAGGTACACCCGGTCGCCCACAAGAATTGGCGATGCGTCTATGCCATCCTCGACTTCCTGCGTCCACAGGTTTTCACCGGTCTTCGCATCGAGGCAAACGATATCGCCCACCGTGGTGCCGTAATAGAACCGCTCGCCATCGCCCACCGGGCTGGAGACTTCCGGCAGGAGTTCGTCGAACTCCCAGGTCACGGTGGCCTCCACCGCTTCCGGCGTGCCGCCGAGGGTGATGCCGTTGGCCATGGCATACTCGTTCGCGGCAAAGACCATGCCGTTCGCGTAGGCCGCCGACGGCGCCACTTCGCCGCCCAGACACTCCACGGTCCATAGCGGCGCGCCCGTCAACGGATTGTACCCGTCCACATCCTTTTCCGAAGTGAGGATCAGGTGATCGCCCACATTCGTCTTTGCGAAGATGGGGGAGGCCCAGGAAATCTTCTTGCGGTTTACGGTCCACGCTTCATTGCCCGTGGCCGTGTCGAAGGCCAATAGCCTCGGCTTCTCCGAATCGTCGTACTGCACGTACAGGAGCTTGTCATAGGCCAGCAGGGAGGATGAATAGCCGTAGTGGTTCTTCGCCACCCCGAGGTTCTTCCCCCAGGCCTGGGTGCCGTCGGACTTGTAGGCCACGAGATCGCCGTTGGCAAAAATCGCGAAGGCCATATCGCCGTGGGCCACCATGGTCGATGCGGCGAAGCCCGTATCTTCCATCACGTCCTTGGGTGATTCTGCCGGCGTACCGGGGAAGTTCGGAACCGTCTGTTTCCAGAGCTGTTCACCCGTGTCCGCATTGTAGCAGTATACCTCGCGCGTCGTTTCGTCCGCCGCGCTGATGTAGAGCTTGCCGCCCCAGAATACGGGTGAGTTCTTCCCGGGGAGCGTCAAGTCCGCTTTCCACTTGATGTTCGTGCCCGCGTCCACATCCCAGGTGGTTGGCGCGGTGGTGAAATGGGCCACCCCGTTGCTCCCCGGTCCCCGGAAACTGGGCCAGTTCACCAGCATCTCCTCCCACGTGGGCGGTGGTACCGTGGCCACGGCGGGCACCGCGGCGGCATCGCCTGCCGGGGCCGCCGCGGGATCGGCGGGCGCCGCACCGTCGGCGGGCGCCGCACCGTCGGCGGACGCCGCGCTGGTCGCGGCCTCCACCATTTCCTTCGTCAGGGCGCTCTCGCTGAAGTAGGCGGTCATCATGCCTCCAAAAAGCAACCCGACGCCCGCCCACGTGATCAGATGGCGGGACTGGGCATAAGCCAGGAACTCTTTGTCCGCCGTGGGCACATCCGCCAGTTCCGGCAGATGGGGCCGCCAGCGAATCATATTCTTGAAGGCGATGAGGAAAACCGAAACCGTGATGAGCATCATCCACGCGCCGCCCTGCAGGAAGGTCTGGCTCGTGAAAAAAGCCCTGCGCGTGATCAGATCCAAATCGCGAATTCGCTGGGCCAGCGCTTCGTCCTTCTCGGGAAGGGATGCATAAGTCTGGCGCAACTCGGTCAACAACTCATGATTAACCGGATCCAGCCGGGTGATCTGAAAGTAATTCACCGCGAGCAGGATAAAGATAATGACCGAAAACAGACCCGATACTATCGTTACTGTCGTCGAGAGACGCCAGAAGAAATCGCTCTTGTCAAACTCCCGTTTCTCAAGCATTCCAGGGTACTACGCTCCTTCTTCAACAGGGCAATAAGGATAACAGCGGCCGCAACTGAAGCAGGTCTCCTTGTGTGGCTCGAAAATCGTGCGCTTCTTCACAACGGACAACTCGATCAGCTTGATGCTGATGATCAGGGCCAGAAAAGCGCCGAAGAGGGCGCTTCCCGTCTTAAACTTCTCGGTGACCGCCAGCGCCTCGGCATGCAGCGTCGCTGCGGTCTTGCTCTCCTTGCGGAAGGTATCTGACTCGAGGTAGACCTCGCCCTTGATGATACCCCGATCCTCCTTGGCGATGCGCTCGCTCAGACTCACCGTCGGGTGAATGTGGGAGAGGGGCTCATGGAAAAGATACCCGCCCACGGCACCCAGAAGGATGAACACGGGCGCCAGGAATACCAGCAGGCGCGTACGTTTCTTGCCGACCGCCGGATCTTCCACCAGGTGGCGCGGGGTAGGCATGTCGATGGCATTGTAGGGACAGGAATCTTCGCAGAGACGGCACTCGACGCAGGGGGAGGGGGGGATTTCCAGGTGGAACTTGGAGAAGCGCGACATCCAGCCCAGCAACACACCGTAGGGGCAGAGAAAGCGGCAGTAGGGGCGCGCGATAAATACGCCGACGAGCAGCATGAGCGCGCCCGCGATAAGCATGTTGTAACTGTGGCCCATGCGGTACAGACCGACAAAAGGGTCCCAGCGGCAAATCAGAAAGCCAGCGCCGGTGGCCACGCCCAGCGTGGCCAGTCCGAGGTACATGTATTTGCCCAGGCCGAGCACCCGCTCCAGCGCCGGATTGATACGGATTGGGGCGATGGCTACCAGCTCCTGAATGGCGCCCAGGGGACAGACCGACGCACAGAAAACCCGACCGAAAAAGAGGGAAAAGAGCAGGGGCATGACAAAGAATGATACAACAACCCAGGAAACGCCCACGTCGGGCAGGAACACCGCCGCCATGACATTCTGCGTCGAACCCACGGGGCAGATGCAGCCTTTGCGGTAGAACCCGAAGAACAACAGGGAAAACACGCTGATGGCAAAGAGCCCTCGGCGCGACCGGGCCTTGAAGACCATATACGTCGTGAGTGACAAGGCCGCGAAAAGGATCAGCGATTCCCACCAGGTGTTGCTGCCGGCTGGCGCCGGCGTAAACAGATAGGGCATGGCATATTCGGTCTCAAAGTCCGGCGGGGCGAACTTGAGCTCGATAGCGCGTGCGCCTTGCACTGCGGTGGCGGCGACCAGGGCGATGAGGGCGGAGACGTATCGCATGATCATGCCGGCGG
The DNA here is from genome assembly GCA_016791475.1 of Candidatus Hydrogenedentota bacterium. Classification (NCBI taxonomy): domain Bacteria; kingdom Pseudomonadati; phylum Candidatus Hydrogenedentota; species Candidatus Hydrogenedentota bacterium. The sequence goes on along the minus strand of JAEUWI010000046.1, from coordinate 15,827 downwards.
ATGGGCGAGATGGGTATCGCCGGTGAGGAACATGTAGGGATTCGACTCGGGCACTTCGCTGAAGCAATCGGAGGGGCACGACTTTGCGATCGAGCACTCGTTGCAGTTGATGCAGATGTCCTGTCGGATCTGAAGATAGAAAGAGCCATTGCCGAAGACCAGGCAGGCCTTCACGCATTTGGCGCAGCCGATGCACTTGTCTTCGTGGATCTTGTATTCGTAATACGGCGCCTCGATGTATTTCCGCTCGATGGCCGCTGTGGGGCAAAGCTGGTTCTCCGCGCCCGTATCCAGGTTGCGGGAGCCCGGCTGAAGGTAGCCGAAGCACAGGTCGCAATACCCGCAGATATCAAACTGGTTCAGGCACTTCACCGCGCTCGGCGTCAATACGCAGTGCGTGGTGCACCGGCCGCACTGGGTACACTTGGCCGGGTCAAGCTGCCAGTACTTGGTCTCGGTCTTTTCGCCCACCGCCGCCCAGGTCGCTCCCGTAAAAGCGACCGCCGCGGCACCGCGCATGAAATCACGCCTGTCGAGTTTTTTTCGCTCGCTCATCGGGCTCCAGTCCTTTCTCCGGTAGGTTGCAGGAGGCGTTCGTCCAACACTCCTTACAGTGCGTGGTGGTCTCGAAGCACTCTTCCGGAGTCTTCGATCCGTGCGTCGCGGCCAGGGCGATTCCGCCCAGTCCGAGGAGGGTGCTTCCGCGCACCAGGCGCTCCAGGAAGGCCTGCCGATTCATCGCTTTATCCATCCGATTTACCTCTGCTGAGTCGCCTGGCCTCCCGTCCCGGCGCGACAGCGCGCCCGGACCGCCAGGTTCAATTGTCTAAGGAACAGCCTTTGCCACCGCCGGCGCTTCGGGCTCGAAGATGCGCACGGCTTTCTGCCGGGAATCGAGCACCAGCACACGGTCCGAGGCATCCACCACCATGTCGCTCACCGACTGGGCCACCTTGAAGGATTTTGATCCGACGACCAACTCTTCAAAGCTGCCCGCGGTGACTTCGTAAATCTTTACCCGAACCAGCCCCTTCTCGCAGGTGACCAGACGCCCCGCGCTGTTGAAGGCGATGTGGGTGGGATTGCAGCACCCTGAGAATCCGTCCAGCTCCAGTGAGGGTCGATACCAGGAGGTCACGATATCGCCATTGCTGCGATAGCGCTCCAGCCCCAGCTTGCCGGGATTGACCACCCAGAGGGAGCCTTCGTCGTCAAAAGCCATGTCGAAATACGGGCTCGGCACTTCCAGGCCGGGAATGTCCCGGGCTTCGTCCGCTTTGCCAATTTCATTTAATACCTTGCCGTCATAGTCCACGCGGAGCACGCAGCGGTTCGCCGCATCCGCGAGAAATACTTCCTCCGCGTTGGCCGCGATGGAGGTAATCAGGGTCCGCTCCGCAAAGCCGCTCCAGGTCGCCATGGTCTTGTGGTCCGCGCCAAGGACCGCCACCCGATCTTCCAGCCCCACGAGAAGCCGACCGTCGGGTGTAAATTCCAGGCAAGTCGCGGCGCCATCAACCGCGATGCGGGAGGTCTCCGCACCCGAAGCGTCGTACACCGCGATCGCGCCTTTGCCGCCCACGAAGAGGTTGCCGGCCCCATCGATCTCCATCGCCTTTGGCCCGTCGACCGTGGGCACGATCGGCTTGCCCTCTTTGTAGCGGGTCGCCACGTTGTCCACGTCTTCAAATTTCTTTATATCGTAGACGAGATTTTCTCCCGGCTCGGGGAACTTGGTCTTATCGGCCACGAGATAAAAATAGAATCCGGCAATGGCCGCAACGCACGCGCCCACGATGTAGGGGTGCTTTGTCTTGCGTACCGGTTCCTTCATGACTCAAATTCCTTGAATGAGGGGGGGGCTCAAGCCGCACCCACGTTGACACAGGCCAGATTGTTCATATCGCGCACGAGAAGGCGATCACCCGCGATGGCAAGGGGGCCCCAGGCGTCATGACCCTGCAAAACCTGTGCCTCGCCGAGCTTCTTGAACTCTTTTGTCGAGGCGTCGATCATGGTCAGTTTGCCGTCGTCGTCCAGTATATAGAACTTGTTGTCGGCCAGCAAGAACGGGCCCAATCCAAAGCGGTTGTCGTTCCCACTGGACCACACCAGATTCCCTTCGGTGTCGAAGCAGGCGAACTGGCCCTTCAGCGCGCCCGCGTCCTTCGGCATGATGGCGTACAGCAGACCATTGTGGAAGATCGGCGTCTGCTGTTCGCAGGCCAGCCCCTCTTCCGGCGAGGTCCGCTTCACAATTTCCGCCTCATAGGCGCCGCCGGACTCTTTCAGTCGGAGCATCATCGAGCCCGTGCTGTAGCCCGCCGTCACGAAGATCTTGTCGTCGCCCGCATGCACCACCGACGGGGCCACCACCTTCGCATCCCAAGGCACATCCCACAGCAGTTTGCCCGCTTCCGGTCCGTCCGCCGCCACGCCCGCAACACCGCCAATCGCGCTGTACACGTACATCTTGCGGCCCAGCACCGTCATGGGGATGATGGATGCGTGGGACATGGCCCACTTGCGGGGATTGGGCGCCTTCCACAGCACCTCGCCGGTCTCGCAACTTACCGCCATCATCAGCACCTCTTCTCCGGACGGCGCCAGGATGACCGCGTCGTCCACTATCAGCGGACACTGACCCGCGTACCAGAGGGGCTCCACCGTGCCATAGTCACGCTGCAGGTCAAGACCCCAGCGGTAGTCGCCCGTGGCCCGATCAAGACATACCACATGGCACTTCGGCCCCATGGTGACCACATACTTCTCATTCACCGCCGGAATGGTCCGCGACATCCCGTGGTTGCGTTTGATCTTAATCTCGTAGGAACGGCGCCAGACTTCCTTGCCGTCCGCCAGCGAAAGGCAGCGCAGGGCGTCGGCCCGGCCTTCCACGTCGTAGTCCATCAGGTAAACACAGCCATCATAGACGGCGGGCGCCGCGTAGCCATCGCCGATCGGCAGGGCCCATTCCACTTTCGGGCCGTCGCTGCCCCAATCCGCAGCCAGAGGAGGACCGTCCAATACGATGTTGTCCGAATTGGGTCCCCGAAACTGGCTCCATATTCCCGGCAGATCCGACGGCGCGCCTTCGCCCTTCGCGAAGACCCCGGATAACTCCGGGCCTTTGGCTTGCAGGGCGGAAAGATCGGGAAGGCCATCGGTGCCGGGCACCTGTACCTCCACCACGATGGCGGGCGCACTGACCAGCCATAAAATCAGGGACACAATGCCGGCGAGGGAGCAGATGGTTCCCGCACCCGCCATCGCATACAAATTCGCTTTGCGATTGTTATCCAGCGCGTTGATATCGAATTTCATATTCACGGCAAAAGGTACTTCCTGAACCTGCTGTGGCGGTGTTTTCTGGTGCCTCAGACCTGCCCGTCCGGGTGCACACGCCCACAGTATATCGCAAGGAAAACTCAAAAACCTATGACTAACCACCAGAGTGAACAACGGTGTTCACTATTCCATTCCTTTGCCACGGGGATTGGTGTAGCTTTGCCGTTTCATCCGTCGGCCAGGGGCGGGCCCCGGCCATCCGAACCGCTGAATCCTCGTGGTCGGGCATGGCTCGAAGTGCGGCCATCGGAGGCGCGCACCCGTGACCGCCCAACATCACCACACGGTTCCGAAGGACCTGTTGGCTGGCCACGCTGCGGAATGGGGCACGCAGGAAATTGCGGTAAATTATTCTCAATAGGGCTAAATTTGCGGAAGTGAATGGCAGAAATCCGCCATAACGCGAAATTTTCGACACTTATATTTAATGGAATTTTGGGTGCGCTATGCGGGTTAAGCGGCCTCGAAAACAGTGGCTTTATTAAAATTACAGGCGGCTGCCCGGTCGACGGGAAGCGAACATGGGGTGTGTTAGGAGGAGAGTTGTAAACATATTATAATAAAGGACTTGCAATGACATTTCTTCGGTGATATGATCAGGCATGGGCGTGCGATACTGTGGGTTTTTGGGCTTTATTTCCTACCCCCCTGTTTCGCCCGATTCATAACTTCATTCGGGATGAGGATCATCCAAGCCGCGAGTTTTTTCGCGGTAATTTGCAAGAAATCGGCAGGGCTGCGGCTACCCACGGCAGCTCCGGTTCATTGGTCCATGCGTGTGCGAAGAAGCGCAAGGCCGAGTCGCCGACCTAACCGGGTAAGAGAAGGGGTTACAATGAGAAGAACGACCATCTGGATGGCGGCACTGGCGACTATGGCGATCACCGCCGCCGCGCCCGCCATCACCCTGGACGGTGAATGGAACGACTGGTTCAGTTACGGCGGCACGTCCAACGACAACTGGAACCAGAGCGCGGCGTCCGGGTCGCTGCTGAATACGAGCATTCGCTATCTGGACGATTCGGACAGCGATGCGTACGGCGGGCAGAACTACGACATTGAGCAGTTCTTTTACCTGTACCAGGATTCGGACGCGAACGCCTACACCGGCGGCACCCTTTATATCGGTATGGTTACGGGATACGAGCCGTCGAATACCACCTATCGCTCCGGTGACCTGTTCATCGACCTGGGCTATACGGGCGGTCCCACGACCTATGATCTGGCCATTGCGACGGGCACGGAAAATGGCTCCCGCTTTGGTGACGTATGGGCCAATACGGGGAACTGGTCGACCAGCGGTGTGACGATTTCCTCCCACAGCGGCTCGAATCCTTACCGTGTGCGTGAAACGCAGCCGGGGGCGACCTACTTCACGAATGCCGTGGTGGACTGGGATACGGGCAATGGGCCCGGATCGGCCCACAATTTCCTGGAAATCGCCCTCGCTCTGGATGGAAATCTGGAACAGTCGATCGCCCTGGGCGGTATCGGTTTCCACTGGACCATGGCCTGCGGCAACGATAATATCAACGTGTATGATACCAACCCCCTGTCCACGGTTCCGCCGCCCCCCGCGGATCCCGATCCGGTTCCGGTACCGGTGCCCGCGCCACTCATGCTTGCGGGCATGGGAATGGCCCTCGTGGCGCTGCGCAAGCGTCGCGCGGCATAACGAGCCTTCGCGGCCTGGGTCTCCACGGCATTAGACAAGTACAACGGCCTGCCTTCGGGCGGGCCGTTTCGCGTTTTAGTTTGTGCGGGTGATCATCAACCAGTCGCTTGCGCCGAGGGGGAGCGAAACGCGTAGTGCGCCGTCCGCCGTCTTTTCGAAGTCCAACTTGCCGTGATGGATTGACTCAACCCTTTCCACGGGGTCCGCGCCACGGATACGAAGGGTGAGCTCGTCAATCGGCGCGAGGGTGTAGTTCGCAAGCGCTACCAGCGCACCCTGGGAACACGGAAGGTAGACCGCGTCCACCAGTGGTGTGTCGCACGTGAGGTTCGTGGAACGCGTTTCACCGGTGGCAACGAGGATGCGCTCGCGAAGGCCGGTAGAGAAGTCCAAGGGGTTGTAGGAGGTCTTGAGGCGCGGGGTATCCGGGGCGGCTTTCTCCAGGCTTGCGCGGGCTGCGAGTGCGCCGCGGATGTAGGCCAGCGCCGGGAGAAAGCCGGTGCTGATGATCCGCCCCCGGCCCGCGGGGGACTCGACCACCGCAGCGCTCCCATCGCTGAAGGTGGCGAGTGTGGTGGCAATGGCATTCGGGGCCTGGACCTGCCGCACCGACAGGACGTCGACGGTTTCGCCATCCCAGGTGACCGTATCTCGCGGCGACAGGGCGGTAAGGAAGCGTCCGGCGGACTGCCAGGGCTCGAGTGTGACCAGAGGGCCCCGCAGCGTGGGCAGGAGGTGGGCCAGCGTGTCGAGGGGGCGATTGTACTCATCGCGTTCCGCCGCGCCCGCCGTCACGAACAGGGTACCGCCTTCCTGGACCCAGGCCGCCAGCTTCCCGGCCGCGGCGCGGGTGAGATTCGGGCCGGAGAGGTAGCACACGCGGTACCTCGACAGGAGTCCCTCGGCGACGTCCATTTCCGAGACGACATCCACCGGGACCTGGCCGTGGCTCAGGGCGAGCCAGGTGTGCATGCGATCGAAGCCGAAGGCGCTGTTTTCCAGCGACCAGATGTCGGAGGAGGAGGAATAGAGGAGGGCCACTTCGGCGGGGGCGGGCTCCGCCGTGAGCAGCCAGTCTTCCACCGCGCCGATTTCACGCGTGATTTCCGCGTTCGCGGTCCAATTCTCGGGCTTGTTGTACCACATGTGGCTTTTCCAGGCGGGCCCGCCCTCGTGGCTGCCCCAGGTCGGACCGTAGGAAAAATTCATCCACAGGCGCACGCCCCGCGCGGTCTCGCTGGTGGCTTTCAATTTGGTGTCCCAGGCCGTGCGCCCGGCGTGGGCGATCAGGTAGTGGCCCAGGGTCTGGCCGCGCTTCCGGGCCGCCGCACGCATCAGGTCCACGTTAAAGGCGGCACACTGATAGGTGGAGGCGTTGTTGGCCCAGTCCTCGCTCCAGAGCGCGTTCTGATCATCGCGGTTCATCAGCTCGAAGTAGTCAACGCCCTGATCGTAGAAATTGGCGGTGTAGATCGCACCATCGCTGAAGTTTACGAGGGTGGGGAAGCTGCGGCCGTAGGCCGCTTCGATAATGCCGCGCTGCACCGCCATGAAGTCGCCCAGCGCCACGGTGCGGAAGCGCTGGGTGTGGTAATGAAGTGCGGGAAAGGCCTCGCGCTCGGCGGGCTCCACGGGGCGCACGGCATCCCAGTCGGGCACCAGCAGATCAGCCGGCGTCAGGCCCTGTGCCCGCAGCCACGCTGTAAAGGCCGTGCGGCTCGCCTCGTCCTTCACCATGAGGGCCGCGCTCTGGCCAGCGGGCTCGTCCATGAGGATGCAGTAGGCAATGTCGTCCAGGGAGCGTCCCGACGTGTGAAACTTGGTCACTTCCGCCTGGACCCGCTCGCCCATCTGCTTTACATCGGGACGGCAATAGGATTGGTCTTCCATGTACCACAGGCCGCCCAGCACCCGGTCATAGTCGCCGTTGAAGCCGAAATAGTTCAGCGTCTTCTGTTCCCGGGCCGTCACCGCTGCGTCCACATCCAGATCGTAGCCGCCGATATGGGCGCTCACCAAAAAGGGGATGCGTTTGGGGCGCTTGCCTATGGTGGGCCAGGGGTGGGCGTCGGCGCGTACTCCTGTTTCCTCGGCAAACTCCGCATCGCGGCGGAGCCGCGCCACGTTCTCGGGGGAATCGAGATTTGGCGGCACCACGACCACCACGCCATTGGGTCGAGCGTCCACATCAAAAGCGCGGACGAGTTCGACGGTGCCTTCCGGCGTGTCGGCGCGACCAAATTCGATGCGGGCATTCATGTGGTCGGGCATGGACTGATAGGTGAAGCGCAGGGAAAAATCCAGCGCAACGCCGGAATCCTGAAAGACGATGGGGGAGATGTTGCTCCAGGGAGACGACTCACCCGGCGCGAGCAACTCGGCTTCCGGAACGCTCGTCGCATCGTGCAGGGTGGCGCGCCCCAGGGCGTGATAGCTGTACCACGGATCGCGGTAGTGGTCCGCGAAGAAGTGAAGGTATACGGGTTGCTCCATTTCATTTCCGACCGTGACGCGCAGAAAGGTCTGGGGACCGAAGGGAACATGGTCCGGCACGAGATTGAAGTCGCTGGTGACCAGCAGACAATCCACCTGGCGCACATAGCCGCTGCAATTCTGCTGCTCGTGTTTCGCCAGCGACAGCGTGATCTCGCCGGCGGGCAGGTCCGCATCGAACGACTTCCAAACGAAATTCCAGTCCTCCACCGCAGGATCCGGCTCCAGGTCAACCACCACGGCCCCGAGATCTTTTCCGCCCGCGCTCGCGGAAGCCCGGAAGGGTCCGCGCCACGCCGCAACCTGCAGGGAACGCACCCAGACGCGAAAGCGCCCCGCAGTCTCGAGCGTCACCGTTGCCGTGGCCACGCCATCACCAGGGCCATCCGCACCGGACAAGGTGGTCGCCCGCGAAGCCTTCCGCAGCAGCGAGTCGGTGTTGGTTTTCCAGCCCTCGGACGGCGCAAAGGACTCCGCTTCGATGAAGTGGGTCTCGGCGTGGGCCAGTTGAGGAAGAGCGAACAGGGCCAGGAGGAGGGCGGCGGAATGGCGCGTCGCCCGGGGGAGACTCAGCATGGGTTCGGGATCTCACAGGGTTTGGGGGGCTGCGTGTCGAAGGATTAACTTCGGGATATCGGGTATACAGCGTAGAGGCTTTCTATTTTTAACCACAAAGAACGCAAAAAGCACAAAGAATACGATTCTGAGTTCTTTGTGCTCTATGTGGTTTCCAATCCCTTTGTTTTCATTCGCGTTTTCAGCCCGGCAGCATTAAACCCGCAGCGAACCGCGAAAGCCCCGGACGGCGTAGTAGGACTCCACGCCGTTGTGGTAGATGAAGACCTGGCCGTAGCGGAAGTCGCCGAAGATCGCGCCGCCGAGTTTCCGGATTTCGGGGGGTGTCTTTAACCAGCTTGAGGTTCTTGTGTCGAACTTCCCGAGTTCCTGCAAGGCCCGGTATTCTTCCTCCGTCAGGATTTCGATGCCCATGGCGGTTGCCATGCCGATGGCACTGTCTATTGGCTTGTGTTCCTTTCGCGATTCCAGGGCGGCGGGGTCGTAGCAGATGCTTCTGCGTTCCTTGGGCGTTTCCGCCGCGCAATCGTAGAAGAGGAATTCGCCGGTTTTTTTGTCCTGACCCACGAGATCCGGTTCGCCGCCCGTTTGCTCCATTTCATTGAGGGACCATAGCTTTTCCGGCGCGGCTTCCAGCTTCTTCTGGACGGCGGCCCATTCGATGCCTTTGTGGCGCTGTGGGTTCTTTTCGAAGCGGGTTTTCAGAGTGGCGAGGAGTTCGGATTGTTGCGCAGGGGTGAGCGATTTCGTCGTGGGCTTGGCTTTGCTCATGGGTGCTGCCTCTTTGGAAATGGGGTGTCGGGAAAGGGTTGCTGCCAGATGGGTAGAGGATAGCGCGGGGTGGTGGGGTTTTCAAGGGGGAAGCCGAGGATCTTGGGCGTTCCCGCCACGGCGCGTCTTTGACCCGCCACGGCGCGTCTTTGACCCGCCACGGCGCGTCTTTGACTTGCCCGAGGCAGTGCTCACGCCAAATCCATACGACCTTAGTACTTGCAAGGAGGTCGTGCATCACCAAAGTCGCAACTTGGATGGTGCAGTACACACCTGCAATTCGAAGGGTGCCTTCCTGGCTGGTTGCGCTTTGTCTCGGGCAAGTCAAAGACGCGCCGTGGCGGGAATGCCCAAGATCCTTGCGCCGGATACGGTTCCACCTTGGTCTTCGATGGGTGGGGTTGGATCGATTGCGAACCCGGGTCCAGGCGGCGTACCGTTTTGGGTGCCATCCAAATGGCACCGGGGGCATCGGCGGCATCCGAAGGGGGTAGCTAGCATTCCCCAGGGGATGGTCCGCGCGACGCCCGGCCAGCGCGTTGTACGCCGATTGGATATTCCTCGCAATCGGTCTCCATATATATGGATCGGGCGTTGCACTTTTTTGGGGGGGGGAGCGTTGGAAGAATGACCATACGTTAGCGGAATGAAGGAGAATTTGTCCCATGCCGTGATCGCTGGTTTTTTGAGTGTGACCGCTCAACGGATCTTGGACATGAATGTCCAAGAGCCTCTGGATGACACTTTCCCTGGCAGTAGCGCATTAGAAAGGCGCACCGTGGCTATTCCATTTGGGTATAGTGTTACAAAGTCTGAAGACGTCTTCCGCACATGCCGCTGCGCGTGACAATCTCGGTCCTTCGGGATGAAAGCGTTGAACACCGCGCGCGGTCTGCGCATACTATGTTGAAATCACACTACGCTAACGATGCGGTCGCGGCCCGCTGCCAGGCGGCGGCCGGCGATCAGCGCAGCGTTTCTTATCGAGTACGGAATTGGCGAAGGCGCAGGGTGGCGAGTAGGCGTTGATGAAGTGCGGGGAAATTGTCATGTGGGGCGGAAGCCTGATTCTGATACTGAGCCTTTAGAGCGGGGTCGTACGCGAAAAGTTTCTTAGTGAGGGACACCTAAGTAGTGGACATTGTGAGCAGTTGAGGATAGAAGACAATGGGACATAATATACAGGCCATTATCACATCAACTGCCACCGCAGATTTGATTTGCCATCGGTATCCAATGCTTCCGCGTCGGAATACGGCAGTTGGCTTTGCGATAATTCCTGTTAATTCGGACTTTTACGATGTGGTTATACACTCAAGTCGTTCCGAACCGTTCGAGGACTTTCTCTGGCTGACGAGTGATTTTCAGGATTTCCTCCGAGACCTTTCTCACTTGGGAGACTTGGCTTACGTAGAGACGGAGTATTTCGGCGGAGTGGGAGGTCAGGGCGGCGTTGTGTACTCGGGAGGTGAGGTACGGATGGCCCCGGAGTGGGGCGAATCGGACGTGATCAATCGGGCATTGAAGCATGTGGGCGTTCGCGCAGGTATCATGCGTGACCGGTTCTCTATTCTCGGACTGGAGCAAGTTCGCTCGAATGACGACATTGACCCGTGCGAAAGCTGAAGCTTTCGAATGGTTCGCATACGCTCAGTCGAAAGTACGCTTCCCCATTGAATGGTTTTAGCCTTCGCTCCTGGCCAACGAAGCGGCTTGCTCGTTCCGTGATCCTGCGCCAGAATCTCGTTCCGAATGGTCGGGGGCAGCGAGGTTCATAGGGGATTAGGAGAGGGTGAAACAGTCAGGTTTCACTTGGTGCGCGGAAGTCGGTGGCGAAGCGGAGCTTCGGGGACTGCATTCCCAAGCGGAGCTTGGGGACGAGTGAAGACGTTTCTACCGCAGGTGAACGAAGATTGCCCCAAGTCCCCCGTGAATTTTCATTCCGCAGGCAGGCGGTACAGTATGATTGTTTGAATTTCGTCGGACGTGGGCAGAGCAAGCACAAGATCTCGATATCCCTCACACTTTACCGTAAGGTCATAACGAGTGTTTTCAAGTTCGAGCCATCCGAAAATACCATCTGGATCCGACTTACGGCTCCAAGTTTCACCACCAGCGGATTGGGCGCACCATCCGTCTGGGGAGACCGACATTTCGACGCTGTTCCAGAATTCGTCGTCCGATGGGTGGAGTTCAATCTCGGCGTTCTTAACAGGAAGCTCGGATTCATCCACGATTCGTCCGCGCAATTTTTCGTAAGGTGTGAGGGTGAGAGTAAGCGGCAATGCCTGGGCAGTCAGTTCGATGGATTGCTCACGATATCCCCGCGCAAGAAGGTGCGCATTACAGGTGGTTTTCGATGGTATTCTCAGATCGAAGGTGCCGTCTGTTCGTGAGGGGACGAGAATCGGCCAATACAGGACTTCTCTGGTCGCCGAGATGGGTAGAAGCACGCGCAACGTTGCCCGATGAACAGGCTTACCTAATTGGTCCACGGTCACTCCGGATACTTCACACCCTCTCTCGATTTTCAATTCAGCGGTATGGTTTGAGAGTTCCGTATGGCGCTGCGGACTGATGTTGAAAACGGACGGAGCGTACTTGGGGTGCTCTACGACGATGGCAAGATCGAGCGGAATGGGTCGGTTGGGGATGCGCATCCAACGGCCTGTGGAATCCGTTTCCACGATGGTGTGCAAACGGTCTGCATGCAAATCTGATTCCTGTACGAGGTATAGCTTCGCACCGTCAACGGGCTCACCACATTCATTGACTACGCGACCACCAATGGGCCCTGGAGTATGGGATGGCGATGGCGGCGTTCTCGTTGTTTCGCAGGATTGCAGGCACAGGGCGAAATACAGCACGAGGTTAACTCGCCACGCCTTCGAAATCCTGCCAAATATACACATGCTTCACTCCGAGCTTTGATGGTCGAAATGCACTCCTGATTCTATAACGATGGGAACGGGAAAATGTTCAATGAGTCCTTTTCAGAGCGAGCCGTTTCGCTCGTGCCTCGCTTCACTCTGGGCTACGAGATGCCGCCACGTCGGGACTGGATCGGGTGGTGGCTCAGGAGGAGGAATATGACGCGCGTTGGATCTGGGATTGACGATACGCGAGGCCTATGTCGCCCCGTTGGGACTAACTTGGGGAGGGTACACGGGACCCAGGACTCGCTTCGCTCGCGCCTGGGCTACGATATGTCGCCGCTTCGCGACTGATCTCGCGTTGGGTCAGGAGGTGGAGTAGGATGCTCGGTGAATCTTTGATTGAAGAGAGGCGAGACCTATGCCGCCCCTCCGAGACTCATGCGGTGGGGGGTAGGCCTTGAACCCAGGACTCGCTTCGCTCGCCGCTGGGCTACGATATACCGCCGCTTCGCGACTGGATCCGGCGTTGGCGCACAAAGTGGAATGTGACGTGCGTTGGATCTGGGATTGAGGAGACGCGGGGGCTATGTCGCCCCGTTGGGACTATTTTGGGGAGGGCACATGGGACCCAGGACTCGCTTCGCTCGCGCCTGGGCTACGATATGTCGCCGCTTCGCGACTGATTCTTTGCATTGGCTCAGGAGGAGGAATATGACGCGCGGTGGACCTGGATCGACGATACGCGCGACCTATTGCGCCCCGTTGGGACTATTTTTGGGAGGGCACACGGGACCCAGGACTCGCTTCGCTCGCGGCTGGGCTACGATATGCCGCCGCTTCGCGACTGATATTTTTTGTCGGTTCACGGAGTGGAAATACGATGTTCGGTGGATCTTGGATTGAAGAGAGGCGAGACCTATGTCGCCCCTCCGGGACTCATACGGTGGGGGGCCTTGATCCCAGGACTCGCTTCGCTCGCCGCTGGGCTACGCTATGGCGCCGCTTCGCGACTAAGAAGGAACGGCATATCGTATGCGGCAGAATCGATTGCTGCAATTCCTTCATGGCGCGACGTTGAAGTGGTAGGTGCCCGCCGCGAGTGTTAGCACACTGGTCGCGCTCGTGGTCACTCCCGGCACTTCCGCCAGGGCTTTTCCGCCTTCGGTCACTGTCTCGCCGTCGGGTACGGGCAATTGCAGCGTTGCGGTGGTGTTGGCGGGAATGGTAACGATGTACTCCAGCCCGGCATCGGTCTTCTTCCAGGCCACTTTAATCTTGCCGCGGATGGAGTCGTATTCGGCCTCTACCCAGTTGATTGGGGTGAAGTCGGGGTTGCTGTCTTTTGTTGGGATCTGGGGGCGGAGGATGAGGTGCTTGTAGCTTGGGCCTTTGGTGTCGATGCCGGCCAGGGAGCCGAACATCCATTCGCATACTGCGCCGAAGGAGTAGTGGCTGAAGGAGTTCATGCCGGCGACGAAGCCGCCTTCTTTGGTGTAGCTGTTCCAGCGTTCCCACACCGTGGTTGCGCCGTTGACTACCTCAAAGCCCCAGGAGGGGTATTTGCGGTTTTGGAGGAGGCGGGTGGCGAGGTCGTGGTGTCCCGTGGCGGTTAGGGCGGGCAGTAGCGGACGGGTGCCGATGAAGCCGGTGCTCATGGCGTTGTTTTCTTCGGCGATGAGGTCGGCGAGGTGCTGTCCGGCGGCGGCGCGCTTGTCTTCGGGGAGGATGCTCATCCACAGGGCGACGGCGTAGGCGGTTTGGGTGCGGATGGCGAGGCTGCCGTCTTCGTTGAGGTAGTTGGCCATGAAGCGGCCCTGGATCTTTTTCATCCAGTCGCGGTATTTCACGGCGTCTTCTTTCTTACCGAGGGCCTCGGCCATTTCGGCCATGAGGGACGCAGTGTAGTAGAAGTAGCCCGCGTCGATGTATTCGATGGGGGTCTTGCTGAGGGAGAGCCAGTCGCCCCAGTCGTTGCCGGTGTAGACGCCCTGGAAGTCGGGGGCGAGTCCGCGGCGGAAGTCCATGAATCGGGCCATGGCGTCGTAGTATTTCGCGATGATGCGGGTGTCGCCGTAGACCTTGTAGATGGTGTAGGGGCAGATGATGCCCGCGTCCATCCAGCCGGTGCCCCAGGTGATGCCGTCGCGGCCGTGGTTCATGGGGTGGGGGGCGTATTCGGGGAAGGCGCCGTTGGGCTCTTGCGCCTCGAAGAGGTCATCGAGCCATTTGGTGTAGAAGGCGGCGGCGTCGGCATTCAGCGTGGCGGCGCGGACGTAGATCTGGGCGTCGCCGGTCCAGCCGAGGCGTTCGTCGCGCTGGGGGCAGTCGGTGGGCAGCTCCAGGAAGTTGGAGCGCTGGGTCCAGACGATGTTGCTGTAGAGCTGGTTGACCATGTCGTCGGAGCAGGCGAACTTGCTGGTGAGGGGCGTGTCCGAGTGGAGGACGATACCGGTGATGGTGTCGAGCGTGGGGGCTTCGGGCAGGCCGGTGGCTTCGACGTACTGGAAGCCATGGAAGGTGAAGCGGGGCTGCCACACTTCGCCTGCCGAGTCGCCCTTGAGAATGTAGACATCCGTCGCGAGGGCCTTGCGGAGGTTCTCCGTCATGAGTGTGCCGTCCTGGTGGAGCATTTCGCCGTGGCGGAGTTGCACGCGGGTACCGGCTTGGCCATTGACCTTGAGCTCGACGACGCCGGAGAAGTTCTGGCCGAGATCGAAGATGTGGACCCCGGGCTTGATCTCTTTCACGCTAACGGGCTTGATGCGCTGGATGGGGCGGACGGGCACGCCGCTGTGGGCCTGGTAGATGGCGGGCTCCTGAAAGCCCAGCTCCACTTCGCGCTTGCCGCCCTGATCCCAGTAGGGTGATTTGATGCTGCCGTTGTCCTTGGCGAGGATGGCGTTTTGCCACGTTGCCGTGTCGAAGCCGGGGGCGTCCCAGCCGGGCATTTCCAGGCGGGCGTCGTGGGTTTCGCCCATTTGCATGTCGGCGGTGAGGATGGGGCCGGTGGCGGTTTTCCAGGAGGGGTCGGTGATGACGGTTTCGGTGGAGCCGTCGGTGTACTCAATTTCGAGCTGGGCCTGAAGGGCGGGGGTCTTGCCGTAGAAGGCGCGACCGGATTTGCTGGGGCCATAGCCCACGAGGAGGCCGAAGCCGATGTAGCCGCTGTACCAGCCATCGGCCAGGACGGCGCCCCAGGTGTTGTTGCCGCTGTTCACGAGACTGGTGACGTCGAAGGTCTCGTAGTAGGCGCGCTTGTGGTAGTCCGGCCAGCCGGGGGCGAAGCGCTGATCGGAGATGGTCTTGCCGTTGAGGCTGAACTCGAAGACGCCGAGGGCGGTGGCGTAGATCGTGGCACGCTTCACTTCTTTCGGCGCGGCGAAGTCTTTGCGGTAGTGCCGCGCGGGCGGGAGGACCATTTTCTCGGGCGAGGCTTCGAGGGGGGAATCGTCCTTGAAGCTGATCCACTGGGCGGACCAGTCGGACTTGTTGAGCAGGCCCGTGGACCACGACGCGGGCGCGCTCCATTCGCTCGGCTTGCCGTCCTTGTCCCAGACCTTGACCTGCCAGTAGCAGGCCTGTCGCGAGGCGAGAGGCTTGCCCGCGTAGGCGATCTGGATGGTTTCGTCGCTGGTAATCTGGCCGCTGTCCCACAGGTCGGGCGTTTCGAGCAAGTCGGGCGAAGAAGCGACGCGGATTTGGCGGGCGGTCTGCTTCTGGCCGCGCTCTTCGGAGGTGACGATCCAGCTCAGGCGGGGCGCCGTGGCGTCGATGCCGAGCGGGTTCACCAGGTATTCGCAGCGGAGCCGCCCGGGCGTGAGCTCCGCATGGGCGGCGGTGGCGAGGAGGGCGAGGAAGAGTAGGGCATTCAGGAAGCGAAACATGGGATAACTCACTCGGTTGTGTTGAGTTGAGGGCCAATTGGACAACGCCCTTCATCATAACGGCTCTGGCCCGTGAATAAAACATTTCTTCCGCCGGTATAGACAGCACCTCTGGTGAGGGCAAGCTGTGTCGAAACTCTTTGAAAATGTCCCCCTGCTAACTCTTTGAAAATGTCCCCATACTGTGGATCTCGGAAAGGAGGT
>JAEUWI010000045.1 GCA_016791475.1 Candidatus Hydrogenedentota bacterium | reverse complement strand
GAAGGCGAGGGCGAGGGCGAGGGCGAGGGCGAGGGCGAGGGCGAGGGCGAGGGCGAGGGTGAAGGTGAAGGTGAAGGCGAGGGCGAGGGCGAGGGTGAAGGTGAAGGCGAAGGCGAAGGCGAAGGCGAAGGCGAAGGCGAAGGCGAAGGTGAGGGTGAGGGTGAGGGTGAGGGTGAAGGTGAAGGCGAAGGCGAAGGCGAAGGTGAAGGCGAAGGCGAAGGCGAAGGTGAAGGTGAAGGTGAAGGTGAAGGTGAAGGCCAGGCGGGTTGTCCGCCTTCCAATAAAGTGGTAGGTTCATGGATTCGAGAGTACCTCGGCGATCTGGTTCTGTTCGGTGCGGCCTTGACTGGCCTGCTCGGCTTCTCCTCCATTCGCAGACGTTTTCTATGAAAACCTTCACCTCGTTTGAGTTCGTCGTTGCGCCGTGCCGGATAGTTCCGGCGCTCAACGTAAACGATAGCGGGAGTGGAACAACTCGTTTTATTCGGACGTAACAACGCATCGCCCTTTGAATCCAGGATGGTCAGCCGCATGAAAAGAATCCAGACCTTTGCAGCAGTCGTCACCGCGCTCGTGTCGGCTGTTGCCCCGGGGCAGCAGCCCGCGGACCCCGCCCACCACGTCGTCGCCGCCGAGCCGGACAAGTTCAATGGTTGGCCCGCAAACAACGGTGTCTGGCAGTGGGGGAATGAGATCCTGGTGGGTTTTACTCAGGGCGACTTTTCCACCATGGACAGTCACAACATAAAGGGGGTCCAGGAGAGCCACTTCGCCCGCAGCACGGACGGTGGCGAGACTTGGACCACCTACGACCCGGAGAGTTTCCTCGACGGCCCCGACATCGACTGGCAACCGAAAGGCAAGAAGGTGCTTAAGAAGGCCCTCGACTTTAGCCACGAGGGATTTGCCCTCCGTGTCTTTGCCACCGGGTATCACGGCAACGACGACCCCGAGGGGGGCTTTTACTATTCTCTCGATCGTGGCGCCACCTGGGAGGGACCTTGGTATCTCGGTGATCTTCACCGCCAGCCCGAGTTTCGTGGTCGCGAACTCACGCCGCGAACAGACTACATCGTCCTCGGTCCGCGCGAAGCCATTTTCTTCATCACGGCCAATGGCCCCGCCGATTCCCCCGGCAGTCAGGTCGCCTGCGTACGCACGAGAGATGGTGGAAAGTCCTTCCACTTCGTCGCCTGGGTCACCCGGCAGACGGATGAGTTCCGGGCCATCATGCCCAGCACCGTTCACCTTGCGGAGGACACCTGGCTCTGCACCTATCGCAAGATTTACATCGACAAGACCGTCCTCGAAAGTACTATCGAGGCCAGCCTCTCGGTAGACGGCGGCAAGACCTGGCGTTACCGCAGCACCATCAAGAAAATTGCAGAAAGCTCCAACCCGCCGGCCACGGTGAAGCTTGCCGATGGAAGTCTCTGCACCATCTACGGCGACCGCGACACACAGAAAATGTGCGGCAAATACAGTACGGACAATGGCAAGACCTGGGGCGAGGAGTTTATCCTGCGCGACACCTACAAGAGCACCGACGGCTGGGCCGACATGGGCTATCCGCGCCTCGTCCAGCGCCCCGATGGCAAGCTCGTCGCCCTCTACTACTGGGCCTCCGAAGAGCACCCCCAGCAGCATATCGCCGCCACAATATGGACGCCGTAATCGGGGCTACAAACCCAGGTGATCCGCCACGAAATCCGCGTCCTTGTCGCCACGTCCGGAAAGATTGATCAGGATCGATTTTTCCCGGGGCAGCGTAGCGGCCAGTTGCATCGCATAGGCCACCGCATGGGCACTCTCCAGAGCGGGGATGATCCCCTCCAGACGCGACAGCGTCATGAAGGCGTCCAGACAGGCCGCATCGTCCACCGCCACATATTCCGCCCGTCCAATATCCTTGAGGTGACAGTGCTGCGGACCCGTGCCCGGATAATCGAGACCCGACGCAATGGAATACACCGGCAGCGGCTCGCCCGCTTCGTCCTGCAGGTTGTAGCAGCGGAAACCATGAAGCACCCCCTTGCTCCCCTTCGTCAGCGTCGCCGCATGATCGGGCGTCTCCAGGCCACGCCCCGCCGGCTCCACGCCGATCATCGCGACCGAAGCGTCATCGAGAAACGCCGTGAACAGCCCGATGGCGTTCGAGCCGCCGCCCACGCACGCCATCACATAATCCGGCAGGCAATGCTCACGCGACAGAAACTGCGTGCGCGCTTCCCGGCCCACGATGCTCTGAAAATCCCGCACCATCTTCGGGAAGGGGTGGGGGCCCACCACAGAGCCAATCGCATAAAAGAAGTGCTCCGGATCCTTCAAATACTCGTCAAAAGCGCTGTCCACCGCATCCTTCAGCGTCCGCGTGCCCCGCGTCACCGGCACCAGCGTACAGCCCAGGATCTTCATCTTCGTGACGTTCGGGTGCTCCTTCGCAATGTCGATCTCGCCCATGTGAATCTCACACGGAATCCCCACCAGCGCGCACGCCGTCGCCAGCGCCACCCCATGCTGCCCCGCGCCCGTCTCCGCCAGCACCTTCGTCTTGCCCATGTGCTTCGCCAGCAGGGCCTCGCCCAGACAGTGGTTAATCTTGTGTGCGCCCGTGTGGTTCAGATCCTCCCGCTTCAGAAAGATCCGCGCCCCCCCGATCTTGTCCGTCAAGCGCCGCGCAAAATAAAGCGGACTCGGTCGACCCACATAATCCGCATACAGATCCGCGAGCTCCTCCTGAAATGCCACCGTTGCCGTCACCGCGTCATACGCGTCATTGATCTCATCCATGACCCGCTTCAATTCCGGCGGAACAAACTGCCCCCCGTATTCCCCGAAAAACCCCTCTTTATCCGGCATTTCCTGTGCGTGCATGGTCATGGCGTGCTCTCCCACGTGGTTGGCGATAGTATCGGCGGACACGGTTCACCCGTTCGCCGATGGAGATAGCCCTGGCCGCAAGCACGCGAAGCGTACCCATGCAGTCCCCCGAAAGGACTACCGGATCTACGATAAACCTCCCGCGTCGAGAATTCAAGAATCAGATGGGGTTTGGCGCAAGATCAAGCAATATCGACGCGAGAATCTGGCACAGTCGTCCCGGCTGTGATTGGGTGACTTCCCTCTCACCCAAACGCCTTAATCCCCGTAATCGCGGCCCCAATTGTCAGCGCATGGATGTGCTCCGTCCCCTCATAGGTCAACACGGTCTCCAGATCTGCGGTTTGCCGACTTGAGTTCCATCATATTTCGACAGCGCCTTCCAATAGCGTCATCAGGTAGTCGCTGTAAGCTGAGTTTTCAGGAAGTTCGAGGTTCCTTACTAGGCGCCAACGACTGGCGTCCACGCTTTCCCCGGTTCTAGGGTCTTGTGATGTTTTGGTATACGCTTCCCAACGCAAACCTGAGCCCCGCCGTTGCCATCCAGGCAACGCGTCAAAATCGAAGCTTTTCAATTCACGAAACAACGACCGCTTTTCAGGCTCGCGCAGGCCCTTGAGTCGCTTATCCGCCGCAGTCGCGATGAGACCACGTTCGCGTAACCCCCAGTAGCAATGCGCTTGAAGGGAATTGCGGTGTGCATCCTCGGCGCGCCATCGGAAATAGTCGATTACGCTTTGTTTCGAAGGCAACTGGCTGACCCGGCAGTCAAAAACGGCGTGGTCTTGCAGCAGAGAAGAGAAGCGGGCGCTGGCCTCGCCTGACAAGATACTAATGATTTTGCGCACTTTCCGTCCGAAGCATTCGTCATCTGGATGAAAAAGTAATGATATCTCGTCACTCTGCGTGTAGCCGTAAAGGACACGCCCACCGCAATTCATCAGAAACTCGGTCGTCAATAGCATGTAGTCGCGGAATCGGGCGTCGAAAGGGTGTTCAAAGTCATGCAGTTCCTTCGTCAATCGACTGAAGTTTCGGCCGTCCAGTCGTGCTACCATATGCACACCGGGCGGAACAAACTGATCGTAGTCCGTTTCAAACACTCGAATCTTGGCATCAAGTTCACTAAACTTCATCGTTCCACCCCGAAATGCGGTAGTCTTTCTGCTTGTCCCATTCAACGTAGTAGAGTTGATCGAAGCCTTCAGTTAGCGAAGGTAGCTCGAGTGCCGCGAGGGTGCCCCGAAGACCCTTATCCGGAATTCGCTCCCCAGTTGCTCGCGCGGCGTTGCGCTCCAACATGTCCTCGATCCTCGATTGGAAGTAGTATCCGATCACCGTAAAGCTGTGTTCGCGGGCCGGGATGATGTATCGCGAGCGATCTGTGCGACGAGGGTTCGTATTGTCGACGACAAAGGGTTGCCGTGTCTCCAAACAGATCTCGAAAAAGCGCTGTTCCCGGTGGCGAGTTCTTAGAACGTCCAAGCTTATATGTACATGGGTGCGCGCGAAATGGCTTCGAAACATGGTTGATTTCCCGGTGGCCTGCGCCCCAATGAAAATGATGCACTGCATCGCCCACATCCTTGTTTGACTCTTCTAAAGCGAGCTTTTGACAATCGTCTTACTTCGGCCAGTAACGTCGTAGGTATTCAAGCTAATTGCACGGCACGAACGTCCGTAACCAGCTCTTATGCATACCGAACCCCCCCTCACCCAAAGGCCTTAGTCCCCGTAATCGCCGCCCCAATCGTCAGCGCATGAATATGCTCCGTGCCTTCATAGGTCAACACCGTCTCCAGATCCACCATCCGCCGCCCGATGTGGTACTCATCGTGGATGCCATTCGCGCCGAGGAGTTCCCGGCACGTGCGGGCGATCTCGAGGGCCTTGCGACAGTTGTTCATCTTCGCCAGCGAGATTTGCGCGGGGTCGAGGGTGTTGGCCGTCTTTAGTTCGCCCAGTTGCTTCGCAATGAGCAGCATCCCCGCGAGTTCGGCACACATCCAGGCGAGTTTGTACTGGATGAGCTGGTGACTGGCGAGGGGCTGGCCGCTGAACTGGATGCGCGTCTTGACGTAGTCGAGGGTTTCCTCCAGGCAGGCCTGGGCCGCGCCGCAGACGCCCCACGCGATGGAGTAGCGCGCCCGGGCCAGGCACTTGAGTGCCGCGCCGAGGCTGTTCGCACCGGGAAGCATGGCGCTCTCGGGCACTTCCACGTTGTCGAGGTGGAGTTGCGCCGTCTCGCTGCTGCGAAAGCTCCACTTGCCCTTCATGAGCGAGGCGTTGAAGCCGGGGCGGTCCGTTTCCACGAGAAAGCCACAGACTTGCCCCTCGCGCTTGGCCCAGATTACGGCCACGTCCGCGCGGACGCCACTCGTGATCCAGCATTTTGCGCCGTTGAGGCGGTAGCCGCCGGGGCAGCGTTCCGCGCGGGTCTGCATCGCCGCCGGATTGCTGCCGTAGTCCGGCTCCGTAAGGCCGAAGCAGCCCCAGGCCTCCAGCTGGCCCAGCGGGCCGAGCCAGCGCTCCTTCTGCTCCAGCGATCCGAACTGCTGGATCGCGCCAATGACCAGCGATCCCTGTACGCTCAAAATACTCCGCAGCGCCGAACTGCCCCGCTCCAGCTCGCGGCTGATGAGCCCATAGGTGATCGGGTCGATGCTGTCATCGGCCACGGCCTCCAGAATCCCAAGGCCCCGCAGCGGCGCCACCAGTTCCTCGGGAAAGGTCTCGCTCTGGTGATGCGCGCCGATACACGGCAGCACCCGCTCATCCACGAAGCGGCGGACCTGCTCCGCCGCAAGGCGCTGCTCGGCGCTCCAGCCCTGATCGATCTGGAGGATATCGGTGATCATCCGTCGATCTTCTTCGGCAGCCAGAGGTCCAGCAGCATGCCCGGCGTGCCGCCGTTGATCGTAGCCCATTCGTTGATCGGCAATGTCACGCAGGCCACGGCGGCCGTGGGCAGCTCCACCTGCCGCCGGGTCAGCTTCGTGGCCCATTCGGAGACGCCCGGATTGTGACCCACCACCAGCACCACCCGGACCTCATCGGGCAGGTGGCGCAGCGAAGCCAGGTACACCAGCGGATCGGCCAGATACAGCGCGTCGATGACTTCCACCCGGTCCGACCGGTCCATCGCCGATGCCACAATCTCCGCCGTACGCCGCGCCCGCCGCGCGCTCGATGTCAGTATTGCATCCGCCGCGAAGCCCTTCTTCGTGAGATAGGTCCCCATCCGGGGCGCATCGCGGAGCCCCCGGTCGTTCAGGGGACGTTCATGGTCCGGCTGACCTCCTTCCTCCCACGAGGACTTGGCATGGCGCATGATCAGCAGTGTTTTCATTCAGAACTCCGATAGTTGATTTCAGGTTGCCGTAGCGTATCATATAACGCGGGGGTCCATCATCGAAGTGACGCGTCCCGACGCGCCCGGTAAGGAGTACACACATGAACCAGCCCACAAAAATTCTCATCATCGGCGGCGTTGCCGGCGGAGCCAGTGCGGCCACCCGCGCGCGCCGCTGCAATGAATCGGCGGAGATCACCCTCCTCGAAAAAGACGGCTACGTTTCCTTTGCCAATTGCGGACTGCCCTATTATCTCGGCGGCGACATCAAAGACCGGGAGAAACTCCTCGTCGCCAAACCGTCCCTCTTCGAGCAGCGCTTCCGTGTGAACGTAAAGTTGCGCCACGAAGTCACGCGGATCATTCCCCTGGAAAAGCGGGTGGAAGGCACAAACCACGCCACCGGCGAGCGCTTCACCCTGTCCTACGACAAGCTCATCCTCGCGCCCGGCGCCGCCCCCATCGTGCCGGACATCCCCGGCGCGCGCGCTTCCAACGTCTTTGCCCTGCGCAATGTGGAAGATACCGATGCCATCAAGGCCTTCCTCGAACAGCGCGCCCCGAAGCGGGCTGTCGTGGTGGGGGCCGGTTTCATCGGCCTCGAAATGGTGGAGCAGTTTCACCAGCTTGGCATGGAGGTCTCCGTGGTGGAGCTCGCGCCACAGGTGCTCGCACCCCTCGACCCCGAAATGGCCGCCATCGTGGAGGAGGAACTGCGCAAGCACGACGTAGGCGTGCACACCGGCGCAGGACTCAAAGGCTTTGAAACCGAAGGCGATTCGGTCAGCGCGGTGGTCCTGGACAACGGTGTCGTGCTTCCGGCCGATGTCGTGATCCTGGGCATGGGTGTGCGTCCGTCCACGGAACTCGCCAAGGTCGCTGGACTCGCCATCGGCCCCATGGGCGGTATTGTCATCAACGACCTCGCTCAGACCAGCAACCCCGACATCTACGCGGCGGGCGATGCCGTGGAGTATCCTCATACCTTTGCGGGCACCGCCATGCGCATTCCCCTGGCGGGACCAGCCAACCGCGCCGGGCGCATCGCGGGAGAGCACGCCGCCACGGGCCACGCGCGACCCATGGGCGCCGTTCTCGGTTCCGCCATCGTGCGCGTTTTCGATTGCGTTGCAGCCTCCACGGGCCTCAGCGAAAAGCTCGCCGCGCGCCTCCAGCGCGATGCCCTCGCCGTCACCGTCTCCGCCGGAAACCACGCCGGCTACTATCCCGGCGCCCAGCGCATGCTCCTCAAGCTGATTTTCGATCCCGCCAGCGGCAAAGTTCTGGGCGCACAGGCCGTGGGGGGCGATGGGGTAGACAAGCGCATCGACGTGATCGCCACCGCCATGCAGTTTGGAGCTACCGTCTTCGACCTGGCCTCGGTCGACCTATGCTACGCCCCGCCCTTCGGCAGCGCGAAAGACCCCATCCACATGGCCGCCTTCGTCGCCGCAAATCACCTCGACGCCGCCACGTCCATTGCCTCGCCGAAAGTGGAACTTGAGGGGCTCCAGATCGTGGACGTCCGCACCGCCGCCGAGTTCGCCCAGATGCGACTGCCCGGCGCCATCCACATCCCCGTGGAGGAACTGCGCGACCGACTCGCCAGCCTCGATCCCGCCCAACCCACCGCCGTCATCTGCCAGTCCGGACTCCGCGCCCACGTCGGCGCGCGCATCCTGAAACAGCACGGCTTCAACAACGTCGCCAATATCACCGGCGGCATGATCATGCAGCAATACACCAGACCGGATCGCGTGGAGCACTGAGCAAGCCCCAAACAGCCCCAGGAAAGCGCGGGGGGCGTTGTCGCAATCCACCAGCGCCTCCCGCCCAAGAATAGATCGCAACGCCCCACCGGACTTCAATGAGTACCCCCTGAGTCCTTCAGGTCCTTCAGGTCCTTCAGGTCCTTCAGGTCCTTCAGGTCCCTCAAGTCCCTTCAGTCCCTTCAGTCCCTTCAGGTCCCTTCAGCTTCAGTCCCTCAAGTCCCTTCAGTCCCTTAAGTCCCTTAAGTCCCTTAAGTCCCTTAAGTCCCTTAAGTCCCTTAAGTCCTTCCCCCCAGTCAATCCAGCCCCGCGTTCCCCGCCACGAGCACCTCAAAGCTCGACTCGATCGCCAGCTCCCGCACCGGCCCCGTGAAGGTATTGTTGCAGATCGCGATCCCCGGCCCCGCGCCCGCATTCACCTGGATCACGCTGTTGCAGTGCGCCGTACTCTGAAAAATATTCCCCTCGATACGGATATCCGCCGGCACCGTGGGATAGCGCGATTCATCGTTGATCCGGATCTCCGAGTCCTTCTCCGCGTCGTCCTTCTGGCCGTTCTCGCGAAATAGATTGCCCGACACCACAATCCGCGCCACGTCCGGCGCCCACAAGCCCTCGCGACCGCTCCGCTCCACAATGTTGTCGCTCAGCACACAGTCCGTACTGTCCCGCTCGATGGTGCAGCCCCGCGATCCATTGTTCCGCATGATATTGCCCGTCGCAATGACGTTCTGGCAGCCTTCCAGAAAGAAACCGCCCATCTCGCTGTTCAAGATCTGATTGTCCGAGATCTGGCCGTTGCGGCAGCTCTTGAAGTGCGTGCCGTCCGACCGTGATCCATCCAGATAGCACCCACGCACCACGAAATCCGACACATTGTAAAGGCACACGCTGCCCTGATCTTCGCGGACGCTGCCCTCGGCCGGTCCCCGCTTGTCCGTCAGGTAATCATAGTAGAGGTTGCAGCAGTTTTCCGCGTAAATGTCCACAATCCAAACATGGCGGATGGGGTGGTCCAGACTATCGCCAAAGATCCCCACGGCATTGCTGGAAAGGTCGTAGAAGCGCGTTCGCTCCACCCGGATATGGCTGCCGCTGCCCCGCACCCGGATCCCCGCCACATTCACCGACTCCGCCCACACATCCCGTCGCCCGATAATCGTTCCCCCCTGAATCGTCACCTCCGAGACACCGTCCAGCAGGAACGCTTCGCCATCTTCGTCGATCTCGCCCGCCAGAAGGAAAGTCGCCCCATCCAGCACCACCGTCCGGTTCGCCGGAATCCGCAGGCCCCGGCTGGACTCCAGCCGATAGATGGAAGGGGGGAACACAATCGTCGCACCGTCCGGACTCTGATCCAGCGCTTCCTGAATCTCCCGCTGATAACTCACGCTCCCATCCTGCGCAAAGCCATCCGGTAGAAACCGCGTCACATTGACCACCCGGGCCGACAACTCGATTTTTGCCGGGAGGGACTCCACCGTCGCGCAGCCGGAAGCGGCCAGGGCAAACAGGGTGGCAAGGAGGGCGTGGAGCGGACTGAACTTCATGGCGGAACAATCTCAAGACGGCATGGGTGACGAAGGTGGCAAGTGGTTCGGAACAAATAGTATCACCCGGCCCGAACCGAATAAAAGACTCCAAAGCCTTCGCTCACCGCGCCCCCCTCTCGACAATTATCTCGCCGGTATGCAACGCGTCCAACTCCACCTCGCCCCGGTGCCAGGTCACAACGCCCGTCCCCATGGAAGGTACCGTGACGCGCCCCGACGGCGTGTCGAGGGTGAGCCGCGACGCCTCACCGTGATAGCCCGCCACATAAAAGTCCGATTCCGGCAGCGAGAAAAGCCACGCCGGGTGTGGACCGCACGTCAACGACGCCCCGCCCACGGCCACGTGGCCGCTCCCGTCCTGCCTCGCCAGCGGAGATTCCAGCAGCGGCCAGCCCAGTGCTCCGGCCTCGGTCCAGCGCCGGGTGAGCGACCAGGCGAGGAGATCAAGCTCAATCCCCAGCGTTTCGCCGCCGCGCGTATAACTTACGGTCCACGGCCTTACCGCCCCATCGTGGTAACTCGTGACCGGCGGAGACGCCTCATCCACGAAGCTTCCCGAAGCTACCTCACGGGCGAAGGCGGCGCCATCCGCGTACGCGGAAACCGGAGCCGTCTCCGCATAAAAGCCGCACCGCGGCTTCCCCTGAAAAAACCGACTCTCCCGGTCCATCTCCCAGAATACCGTCTCCGGCCCAAGATAGTTATACATCTCAAGCGCAAGAACGCCGTCGTCGCGACGCACCAGCCGCAGGGGAGCCCCGTGGCCCAGATCGTCCCGTGAAAGCGGGCGGATGGCCACAAACGCACTCCCGCATTCCACGACCACCACCTCACCCGCGCTCAGTTTGTGAGGAAACGAATCCACGAACGCGGTCCTCGCCCACTGACCGTCGTTCTCCTCGCGCCCCGAAAACTCCACCACGGCCTTCGCGCTCCGAAACCGGTTCAGCGATGCCGGAACCACGCTGCCCGGATGTTCCAGCGTGCGCGGCGCATAGAGGCCAATCGCCCGTGTCCCCCATTGCACCCCCAGAAACTTGCCCTGCTCGTTGCGGCCCATTCGCGTAGACCCTTCGCCACCGTCCTCCGGGCTGTCGATCAGGTATTTGGCGTAGGCCAGCGCGGGTCGGGCGCCGTCGGCCCGCATCCCCTGAACCAGAAAGACGCTGCTCTGGCGGCTGATTTCACGGGTCGACGTGCCCATGGTAAATGCCTCATCCATCCAGGTCATCAGGCCCAGTCCCAGCCCTTCGTGCGCCGACTCCCAAACGGAATAGGGCAGGGGACGCTGGTCCAGCATGGCCTGAAAGCCGGCGGGCGCATTCCCCATTTCGATCCAACGCTCGAGGTAGCCTCGCTCCGCCTCAATCTCCGACGGACGGCTCAGGTAGTGACCCCGGCCATGGGGACCCGCCCAGCGCCCGCTGCCTGGATGAAGGTGCAGCGCCGCCGTCAGCGCAAGTCGCGCTCGCAAGGCCCGCGCGCGCACCGCCGCTTCCGCGTTCCTCGTGTAACGCGCGATGCGCGTCAGGGCCTCGTGCGTCACACGGGTATACGTAGGCGTGTTGTACTCCCGAAAAGTGCCGTGGCTCAGGGTCTCCGCCTCAAGCGCCTTCAGCCGCGCATAGCCCCGTTCGGAAAACGCGCTCTCACCGAGCCATTCGCCGCCCAGAATCGAGTTCATGCAGTCCATCGCCGCGACATTCGTGTAGGAGATGTCCACATCCTTGCGTGCTATCTCCTCAAGCCCAAGGCGTATCGCCTCGTCCATACGCGCGCGCAACGGCCCCGAGAGACGATCACCATGGGCAATCATGAGTGGAATCAAATGGCGCAGCGTAAATTCGACGGAATTCAGATCGCCAATCGCACCCTCGGCGAAACGCCAGCGAAAATTCCCCCGGTGCGCCGCGCCCTGCCGGGTCTCCTGCGCGTCGAGCACGGCGCCAAGCACAGACTCCGCCACGGCAAGACTCTCCGGCGCGCCATGGGCCACCAGCCCCTCCGCCAGTTCCGCCGCGCCCCGGGGTGACTCCAAATCACCCCGATCACCGGCGGAGGGAAGATAGTACGCCGCCGGGTCAAAGCCCGCCGGAAGTTCCAGCCCGGCGCTGAACTGGCACAACAGAAGGGCAAGCAGCAGCCTCAAGTATCTCTCGCCTCCAGACCCCGTTCGCGGGCCATTGCGCGTTTCAGTCTTCGATCAGTGCGTTACTTTCGTGACCAACAGCGCCCAATCGGCGGGGGAAGGTCGCGCAAGGGTCACCCGCGCGCCACCGTCCACCGTCTGCGGTTCCTGCCAGTTTCCCGTTGTCGGCTCGTAAAAGCGCGCCGTAAAGCGCCCCGGAGCGCCGGAAAGATCCACGCTCACCTCTTCATCACCGCCCGGTGGCGCGTATACAGCATAGGTCATTCCCGGTTGCGCAAGACAGAAGGCGCCGCTGCCCGTCAGCTCATTGTGCGGCGCCATCGCGTCAAGATCCGGCATTGACGTATTGAAGAAGCGGCTCGCTAAGCCAAGCCACTGCCGACGCGTCGCCCCCGTATCGCCGCCGGGAACATTCGGGTCGTAGCCCATGATCCCCGTGTGAACCGTCTCCTGCTCGGCGTCGTTGTGATAGACCATGCCCGCCCCGCCCATCAGTGCCGTCCAGAAACTCACCCGGGCGATCTCCCCCTGATAGGGCCCCCCCTCCAAAATCATAAAGGGACGCGCGGGATCGCGAAAAAAGCGCTCCACGCACTCCGGATTGCGACCGCCCTCGTCCCGATGCGTAACCGGGTCAAACACAAAGTCCACCTCCGCGCGGCGGAGTTCCCGATCCGTCCACAGGCAACCCCGCTTCTGAAAGAATGCTCGAAAATGCTCCGCGCCATTCCCATCGCTATAGGAGTGCTCGTCCATGAACACGAAAAACACGTTGTCGTAGGCCGACGTCTCCGTGATGAGTTTCTCCGCAAAGCGCTCCCAATGCCACTGGTTCTTCTTGGCCGGCGGCCACGCCTCCGACCACGCTTCCCCCAACACCTCCGTGCCGGGCGAGGCGATCTGTTGCACCAGCGTCACGTGGGGACGGGGTTCCTCCGTGATCGGCCCGCCGTTCACAACATTAAACGGATGATAGATCCAGTCCGACCCATGCTTGGGCCAGCCCCAGAATACCGTGATGCCGAGCAGCAGATCGCGCGAATGCGCCGCCGCGCAGAGCGCCCGAAAGCGAGGCCAGTAGCCCGCCTCGTCCCATTGATGAAGATCCCACTGGTATCCGCCATCGTGCGCGCGCGCACCCGAAGTCTTGCGCGCCCAGGGCGTGAGCCCGGGAAATACATAGCCATAGCGCGCTTCAACCTCCGACCCATCCAGCTTCTGTCGCGGCGCAACAAAGGACCAGACATGAACCGTGTTCAACCCCGAAGCGGCGCAATCATCAATCCAGCGGTGGAAGTCCAGATTTCCGTTCTGCAGCACACACTGCGTTCCGCTGTCGCCGGCGATCAAGATGGGTCGCTCCCGAAAGCGGAGGTAGTGCCCGCTGGCGCTCGTCCCCAGCACAGCCTCCTCCGCAACGCACCCCAGGCTCGGCACGAGCCACAGAAGTACACAGGCAGGCCACAGTCGGGGGCGGGGGGTATGGGGGCGTCCGAACATCGGGTTGATCTCTCCAGCGTCGTGGTTCGCGCAAATCAAAGGTCTATTGGAACGGATTGCATGCGCGCCCGTCAACTGTTACCCTCAACTGGCCCAACGGGCCATACCCCGAAACCACATCGTGCGTCGGGTGAATGTGTGCTATCGTCTTGACACATGCAAAAAATGCTGTCCCCGCGTGATGCCAGAAGCCGCGCCCGCTTCCGGACACCGGAAAGGAATGATTATGATCTCCCCGTCTTTCGCCCGTCACATCATTATCGTGCTGGCACTCCTGAGCCTCGTAAGGATCGTGCCGGCCGCGCCGCCCAACATCATCCTCATCATGGCGGACGATCTGGGCTACGAGTGCATCGGCGCGAACGGCAGCACCCACTACAAGACCCCCCGCCTCGACGCCCTGTCCCGCGAGGGCATGCGCTTCACCCACGCCTACAGCCAGCCCCTCTGCACCCCCACGCGCGTCCAACTCATGACCGGCAAACACAACTTCCGCAACTATACCCAATTCGCCTACATGAATCCGGAAGAAAAGACCTTCGCCCACGCCCTGAAGGATGTGGGGTACAAAACCGCCATCGTGGGGAAATGGCAGCTCGGCTACGACAGCACCCTGCCCCCGCGCTTCGGCTTCGATGAACACTGCCTCTGGCAACTGAGCGCGCGCAAGC
This sequence comes from Candidatus Hydrogenedentota bacterium, assembly GCA_016791475.1. Classification (NCBI taxonomy): domain Bacteria; kingdom Pseudomonadati; phylum Candidatus Hydrogenedentota; species Candidatus Hydrogenedentota bacterium. The sequence goes on along the minus strand of JAEUWI010000045.1, from coordinate 51,402 downwards.
CCGAAGGCGAGCGCTACGCGAATCCCCTCATCGAGCAGAACGGCAAGCGACTACCCCGCGATCCCGACGCCTACGGGCCCGACATCTTCTGCGACTTCGCCATCGACTTCGTCTCCCGCAGCAAAGACGCGCCCTTCTTCCTCTACTATCCCATGGCCCTCACCCACAACCCCTTCGTGCCCACCCCCGACAGCGCGGAGTGGGGGAGTGGCGACCGCTACGCGGAAAACCCCAGGCACTTCGCCGAAATGGTGACCTACATGGACAAGAACATAGGGCGGCTCGTCGACCACGTGGCCTCTCTCGGCCTTTCGGAAAACACCCTCTTTCTCTTCACCGGCGACAACGGTACCAACCGGAACATCACGTCCCCGTTTCAAGGGCGCATGCTTCAGGGCGGCAAAGGCAGCCTCACCGATGCGGGAACCCACGTGCCCCTCATCGCCTGGTGGGCAGGAACCATCAAGCCCGGTCAGACCTTTGAAGGGCTCGTCGGCTTCGAAGATTTCTTCCCGACCCTGCTCGATGTCGCCGGCGTTTCCGACTATAAAGGTCGGCTCGACGGACGCAGCCTTCTGCCCCTGCTCAAGGGCCAGCCCTATGAACCCAAGCCCTGGCAATTCGCCCACTACGACCCCCGCTGGGGCGACAACAGCGCCCGACGCGGCCGCACCGCACGAACCACCGACTACAAGCTCTACGGCGACGGACGCTTCTATCACGTCGCCAGCGATTTCGACGAGGCAAAGCCCCTGAACGCCGCCACCCTGTCCCCCGACGCCGCCAGCATCCGCGCCATGCTCCAGCAGGTTCTGGACGACTTCGAGAAACAGGGCAGCGTCATGAGCGCCGACGGCGCGCCCGAGAAGGCCGGAAAACAAAAGGATTGAGCCGGGACCTCACCCCGAAAGCGCTGCACAGGATACTCCATACCTACTATTGACTCTTGGTCCGCATAGGCCTATGCTGTTCACCATGCCCCGAGCCCGGACCAGCCAACCCCAGACTCGATCCCAACCAACGGAGAGAACCCATGATCAAATACGCAGTCACCCTCCTCGCATGCGCCCTCCTCACCCTCGCCAGCGCCGAAGAGGCCAAGCTCAAAGCCACCTTCACCGTCAACGGAAAAGATATCCCCCTCAAACATGTCCTCGTGCTCGATTTCGACGACGCCGAAGAAATGGGCGACGGACCCCAGCTCCGCATCCTCTTCAGCGATAAAGAAATCGCCCCCGCAGAGCTCGAATCGCCCATCCTCTTCAACCTCGACACCCTCTGCCGCGAAGGTAAACTCCTCGGCATCCTCCTGCGCTTCGATCCCAAAGCCGAAACCCCCGAAGTCACCGGCACCGTCTACGTGCCCGTCGACAGCCCCCAAACCTCCATGCCCTTCTTCTCCCACAGCGGCGGCGCCGGCGGCGTAGACAGCCTTAAAGTGGAAAAAGGCGTCCTCAGCGGCGCCATCGACGGCTCCGATGAAGGCAACGCCGACTTCGGCACACCCGCCTTCGCCTACGAAATCTCCTTCAGCGCCCCCGTGCAGAAATCCACCCCCGTCACCGTGCTCCAGGGCAAAGAAGCCATGGCCACCGAACAGATGAAAACCTACCTCAAATTCGAAGAAGCCATGGGCAAAGGCGACCTCGACACCATCCGAAAAATGACCAGCGAAGAAAAAGCCAAACAAATGGACGACTTCATCGCCCAGGTCGGCAAAGAACAGTTCATGGCCATGACCAAACAAATGGTCTCCGACCCCGCAACCCGCGAAAAAGCCCTCCGAGGCCTCCACATCCGAGGCGACAACACCACCATCGTCTTCAACGACGAAGGCGGAAAAATGTCCGTCAACCTCAAGAAAAAAGGCAACGCCTGGATCATGGATTGACCCCGCAGGCGCTGACGCAAACCGCGCGGACCAGGGGCTTTCGAATGGAAAAACGAACCATGGGCGCCGCCCCTTAAAGGGGCGGCCGTCCTTGTTTTCGAAGGAGTTGCCATGCGACGTTTGCCGGTCCTGCTTCTCGCCCTGCTCGGGGCATGTCCCGTCCTCGGTGACGCCGTCGATGACGCCTATCTCGCGGGCCCCTTCTCTTTTCTTTCCCATGATTATTTCGCGCGCTTTACGTCCGATCCCGGCGCGGTCGCTTCCGAGAGTGAGGTCGCACTCGCGCCGGACTGGGCCATCGTCGTGGATGTGACGGCCGAACCCGTGACCACCCTCATGGCGGAGCATCTTGCGGAGTTCCTGAAGGAACGCATGGGCCTCGACCTTCCCATCCGGCGGGAAGCGGACGCGTCGGTCGCACAGGGAAAGGCGCTCGTGCTCCAGGTGGACGGAGCCGCCCCGCTGACCAACGCTTTCACCATTTCCGTCGCCGCCGACCGCGTCGTTGTGCGCGCGGGAACACCGACCGCGTTGCGCGATGCTGTGGTTAACCTGGTCGATCATATGGGGTTTCGTTCAGCGCCTGTCCTTGCGCTGGGGGAGTCCACGACTTCGGCGCGCCTCGATACACGCGTCGGCGCCGTTCCCTGGACGGGCTCCTGTCGCGACGTGGTCTTTCAGGGGAACAATGCCGTCATCCTCACCCCCGAAATCGGATCGCGGGCCTACGCCGCCGCTCGCCTTCACGAGTTGTCCTTCAGCACGGCCATTCCAGAACTGGCGGCGCTCCAGAAGCCCGAACTGCTGGAACGCCTGGCGCAGAGCGCCCGTGAGGCGCGGCGCTATGGCCTGAAGACCTACCTGCCCCTGCGCATGTGGGATTTCTATCCCGCCGATGCCCCAATCCTCACGAATCATCCCGAGCTGCGCGGTGCGGAGGCGCTCTACTTCCTCGATCAGCCCCCGAAAGGCTATCTCCTCTGCACGGAAGCCTCCCTGATGCGCCAGTACCTCCAGGAATCCATCCGGGGATTGTTTGAGGCCGTTCCACTCGACGGAGTCCTGATCATCATCGGAGGCGAGGAATTTCAGCACTGCTTCATGCGCCCGGCCGGCGTCTCCATCGGCCACACCAACTGCGCCCGCTGCGAACCCCTCGGCGCGGACGCCGTCGTGTCCAACCTATGCAACGCCCTGGCCGCCGCCGCGCGCGAGGCCAACCCGGAAGCCCTCGTCGTCGCCTGGCCTTACTCCGCCGCCATGTTCTGGTCCGCCGACGACATGCAGTCCGGCTTCATCGAAAAGCTCATGCCGGGCACCGCTCTGCTCACGGAAATTGAAAAAGACGGGACCGTGACCAAAGAGGGCGGGGTCAACAAGCTCATCTGGGATTACAGCATTGATCTCATCGGACCAACCGATCGGGCAAAGCGCCAGATCGCGGCGTGTAAAGCGCGCGGGATTCCCGTCTTCTTGAAGAGCGAACCCGAGTTGGCCTTTGAGGCCCCGGGCCTGCCCTACATCCCCTGTCTCGATCGCTGGTATGATCGCGCCGAAGCCCTCGCGGCCTCCGGCGCGGACGGCGCCTGGGTCTTTCCCTGGTTCCAACCCTGCTACGGCGCCACCAGCGCCGAAGTGTACAAATATGCCGCCTGGTCACCCGCACCGGGGAAGGAACCCGTGCTGGCGGCCTTGGCCCAGCGCATCGCCGGGAAAGACGCCGCGCCCCTCCTGCGCCAGGCTTGGGCCAGTGTTTCGGAGGCCATCGCCTGGTCTCCGGAGCAACCGCCCTACTTCAGCGGACCCTACTACCTCGGGCCCGCCCATCCCATGTTCGCCAACCCCGATGTGCCCCTGCCTGACTGCTTCAAGCGCAACGGGAAACTTTCCATACACGTACTGCGCGATGCACGGGGAGACGACGTGCGCGGAAGCGCCGAAACCTTCGGGCGCTACTATCGCAAAATGGAGGAGGCCCTGAAACGCGCGGTCGACGCCCTCGATGCCGCCCGGCCCCTGGTGCCGCCCCGCTGCATGCCCACCTTTCGTGCGGAAGAATCACCCGCGCGCTGGTTCTACCATGTCGCCCGCAGCCACGCGAACTTCTACGCCTCCGCCCGCCACCGCGAGTTCCTTCGGACTTTCGCAGCGTCGTCCATGCACAGTCCCGAAGAACTCACCGAAGCCCAACTTCAGTACGAGCAGTGGCGCGCCGTCCTCGCCGACGAAAAGGCCAATACCATCGCCGCCATTCCCGTCGTCGAGCAAGACCCTCGCCTCGACTTTCGCAACGGTGCAGGCAAATCGCTGGCCCCAGCCGTGGAACTCATGCGCGCCAAGCTCGATATGCTGGATCACGAATTGGATGACTACCTGCCCGCCCTCGCAAGACGCTGCGGCATTGAAACCTGAAGACGCGATTGGCGAGACCGGTCCAGTGCCCAACAAAGTCCTTACCTCGTTCCCAAGCGGAGCTTGGGAACGAGCGATAATTCATAATTCCCCCCGCCTTGCCGCCTCCCCACGCAATCCGCTAAAATCCTCGGTGCCCCTCTGGCGCAATTCCACGCACCCGACCACCATAGTTGAGCTTTTTATGGCCATCGATCCCGCAGAGCAGCAACCCGACATCGCCGGACCCCATCCGGAAGGGCTCTTTGATGCCCAGATGTCGCTGCCCCTGCCCTTCGTCGGCGCGCCGGAACCCTTTACGACGGTCCTCAAGCGCGATGGGAGGGAGGCCCCCTTCGAGCGCGCCAAGATCGCCAACGCCATCTTCCGCGCCGCCCAGTCCATCGGCGGCGACGATGAAGATCTGGCCGACAGCTTGGCCCGCGCCGTCACCATCTATCTCACGAAGCAGCTCGGCAGCCATGTGCCCACCGTGGATCACATCCACGATGCCGTGGAGCGCGTCCTTATCTCCATGGCCCACATCCGCACGGCCTTTGCCTATGCCCGCTACCGCGACCGCCGCGCCCGTATCCGCCGCCTCCGCGAGGGCGATATGCGCCTGCTCCTCGGCGAACTCGAAGAGGCCCAGCGCAGTGGCGTCTCCGCGCACGGCCGCACCCAGGGGCTTTTCGTCCGCACCAGCGGCGACACCATCCTCTCCTGGAACCGCGAGCGGATCGTGGAGGCCCTCGTGCTGGAAACCGGCCTCGATGCCGCCATGGCGGGACTCGTCGCGGCGGAGGTGGAGCAGCAGCTCGAAGCGGCGGAGATTAAGACCCTCACCACCTCCCTCGTGCGCGAGCTGGTCGCCGCCCGCCTCGTGGCCCACGGGCTCCATGAGTACCGCGAGCGCCACCAGCGCCTCGGCGTCCCGCTCTATGATTGCGAGCGCATCATCCGCGGCCTGACCAGCGCCACCACCGGCGGCGATCCCGTCAAGACCGACTACGTCCTCGCGGGCGCCGTGAAGAAGGAATACGCCCTCGCCCGGGTCTATTCGCCCCACGTGAGCGAGGCCCATCTCCAGGGCGCCATCCACCTCCACGGCCTCGAAAAGGTCGATCGACTCCGCCAGGCCCTCCTCTCGCCGGGTATGATCGCCCAGTTCGGCGTCGGACTTCCCGGCGCGCCCGATTTCGCCTCGCCCCCGCGCAACGCCATCACCTTTCTGGCGCAGCTCGCCAAGGCCACGGCCAATTTTCAGGCCCACTTCTCCGGCTCCCTCGCGTGGGATGCCGTCAATTACTATTTCGCGCCCTACGTCGCCGCCTATTCCCCCGAGGAACTGGCCCAGTTCGCGCAAATGATCGTCTACGAGTTCGCCTACCGCGCCATGGTCCACGGCGGCGACGGCACCGGCACCGAACTCCGCCTCTATTGGACCGTCCCCGACTTTCTCGCGGAAGTCCCCGCCGTCGGCTTGGAAACGAAAGACGGAGAGACCCCAAAGCGCTATCGCGACTTCGAGCACGCCGCCCAGCAACTCGCCTGGAAGCTCCTCGAAGTGCTCCAGCGTTCCGGCGGACTGCCCGTGGCCGTGCCTGTCGTGGGCATCGGCATCGACGAGCGTTTCTTCAAGGAGCCGGCGGGCGAGGCCTTCCTCAACCAGGCCGCCGCCCTCATCGAAGGGGGCTACGCCGTCCGCTTCTACTTCACCCGCGGCGCCGCCAACCGCGACAGCCGCGCCCATTGGCAACCCGGCTGGACCCTGGTGGATCAGGTGGCCATCAACCTGCCCAGGCTGGCCTACGAGGCAGGCAAGGAGTCCAGCTTCATGGAAAAGCTGGACCACGTCGTCTCCATCGCCGGTCTCGCCCTGCAGGAGCGCTTCAGCTTCCTCGAAGGGCTGCTGGCCCGTGGCCTTTCCGGTCCCCTGGGTTTGCTCGCCGTGCGCCACGGCGCAGAGCCACTTTTCGAGCTGGATTCCGCCCGTGGGTTTGTGTCGGTCGATGGCCTGAACGAAGCGGTTCAAACCCTCCTCAACGCCGAGTTACACGCCTCCGATGAGGCGCGCGCCATGGGCAAGAGGATTCTGGAGCGCATTCTGCAGAAGTGCAAGCAGGAAAGCCGAAAGCGGGGGATAACCCTCGGACTGACCCAGGAGACCGAGTTAAGTGTCGGGCAGCGTTTTGCCGCCAGCGATGCATTGGCCTATCCAAAAACAGCCAAAACCGCCATAAAGATTGATGAATCGATCAAAACAATGCACTATTCCTACGGTGTCTCCTTTTCAAGGCGGCATGGCCTGAATCCCTTCGCACTCGCCCAGGCCGAGGGCGAACTTCACGCCTGGCTGGACGGTAGCACCTTCACTTCCATCTCCCTGCCCTCCACCAACGTTGCCGCCGCTTCCATCGTCGATCTGCTCAAGAAACTCTACTTCCAAACCCAGTCACGCGGTGTCGAGTTGCGATAAAAAGATTCACTCGTTTTCGATTTCTTTTGTTGTTTTGCGTTGTTTCTTCGTGGCCCGCCCAATACGCGCTAAAGTCCAGGCGCAAATATGCCGATAGACGAACCGGCGCAAAATAAAGTTGGTACCAAACAATGGAGGGTTTGGTCATGTACGTGGATGGAGCCAGCCACCGGCCTTTGGTGGATGAAGTTCAAGTCTCGCAGCGCTACCGCGATGCGAAAGTGACCGTTGTTCCCAGCGACGAGCCCAATACGGATCCACTCTACCTCCCCGAGATGAGTCACCCGGCCCACATCCTGCAGGACAGCTTCGAGCGAATGCAGGAAGCCAGAGCGGCCCGGGCGACCTACGGAGAAAATGAGGAAACCATCCGGCACTATGAGCGCGTGGCCGGTGTGCTCGAAGAGCTTCGCGGAACGCTCGGCGAAGGGTACCAGGAAGACATCGCCCAACTCGCGAGCGACATCGAGACCAAAGGTCTTCCCCTAATCGCCGAGCGCTACGATGGCGGCGTGGTCTACCGCTCCTTCATCGAGGCCTATGATCGCGTCAGCGTCAACCACGCTGGAAGCCCCGCACCCGAGACCCACGATCTCCTCGATACCGCCGGCTGAATTCAGGCGGCGAAACTGACAAAAAGACGCCGCACGAGCATGCCCGCGCGGCGTCTCAAGCTGGAAAATCGCGGTCCGCTCAGAGGGCGGCCTTCACCTCTTTGACGATGGCCATCAGGCGGCGACCATACTCCGTATAGGAGTTGTAAAGCTCATCCTTGTTGTCCGTCGTTGCGCCCGTATGGATCACCGCCGCCAGATGGGGTTCGATGGAGAACCCGCCGTCATAGCCCTTCGCCAGCAGGTCGCTGATCGTCTCCCGCACGAAGCCCTGGCCATCCCCGCAATAGCAATACACCGCTTCACCGTCCACGATGTTCGCGTCTTTGATGTGCACATAGACGATGTGGTCCTGCACCGCCTGGTAATACTCCCAGGCATCCTGCTTGTAGCTCACCGGATTGCCCGTGTCATACACCACCCGCAGCGCCGGACTCGCCACTTCCCCCAGCAGGATATTGCTGTTCTCCGCCGAGAGCCCGCCCCAGCCGCTGCAATTCTCATGGGCCAGCACGATGCCGCCGTCCTCCGCGATCGCCGCCAGCGTCTTCATCCGCGCAATCGCTTCCTTGCGCCACGTCGGCTCGTCAATCGGATTGCTCGGATCATTCGGGTAGCTCATCACGCGGATAAAGCGCGTGCCCAGTTCCTGCATCCGGGGGATGGCCCGGTTCAGATCGTCAATGTCGATCTGCGGATCACACGTAATGGGGCGCGCCCAATTGGCGATGGCGCTGCCAAAACACGAAACGCTCATGCCCGCGGCCTCCACGGCCGACTTCACGGCGGCAAAAGCCTCGTCGCTCAACTGGGTGATATTCGTGCCATCGACCATGCGCAGTTCAAGGTGCTTCCAGCCCAAATCCTTATGGGCCTTGATTTGTACGTCGATCGGCTGGCCCGCTTCGTCACTGATACCCGAAAAAAACATGCTTACTCCTCAATTGGTGGTGGAACCTGCCCGCGCATTCAATGCGCCCGGTTCACTCATCCAGATACATGATGACCTTCTTGCCTTCCCAACCCGCGTAAGCGCCAATGGGCACGCGGACAATAATTTCCGTACTCTCCTCACCACCCACTGTAATATCCAGCCGATGGCTGCCCTCTTTGTGCTGCTGACCCCGGCGGATACCCAGCACCTTGCCGTGCAGGCCGGGTCGGGGCGGTACAACCGGTGGTCCCCCCAGATCATGCTCGAGTCGGTCGATAGCCGCCTTCGGACCCACCGGGTCCACAAAATCTCTGAATCGCTCCGGCATCAGCGTGCTCCTCAGGTCGAAGGTCAAGAAAGCTGCCTGTGCTCCGCAGCCTGTCGACGAGGCTGCGGGCTACCGCTTCAGTCCAGCCTCCACGGTCTTCCGGGTCGAAGCGCCGGACAGCAGCTCGATCAACGTCAATGCAAAATCCATCGCCGTGCCGGGACCGCGCGAAGTCACTATCTTCCCATCCACTTCCACCGCGCCGCCGGTAAACTGCAACTCGGGAAACTGGCCCCCATCCACAAAGCCCGGATAGGCCGTCACCCGCTTGCCCGCCAGCAGCCCGGCCTTGGCCAGCACCCGGGGCGCGGCGCAGATCGCCGTCACATACTTGTCCTCTTTCGCCATCCGCTTCAACGTCTTCATCACCAGCGGGCTGTCCGCCAGATTGTCCGCGCCGGGCAGGCCGCCGGGCAGCACAATCGCATCAAAATCCTCGATCTTCGCGGCCTTTTCCAGGGTGGTATCGGCAATCAGCACCACACCCCGGCTGCACACCACCGGCTCGGGCGTCAAACTCGCCGACACCACTTCAATGTTCGCGCGCCGCAGGAGATCGATAATCGTTACGGCTTCCAGTTCTTCACACCCCTGGGCCAGGGCGACCAGTGCTTTGGGCATCGTACGGCTCCTCACGAAATCCAATCGTTTTCGTGTACTGCTTCGGACCAGCCCTTACTATACCACTGAAAGGAGGGGGGAATGCACATCAGACCCGGTCCTTCCAGCCCGCCCGCCAGACCTTTCCTTCATCCTTGATGCCCCGGAAATTTATCCTCCGGGCAAAAACGTGCTAAACTCCCCACTTCCCATTCAACTGAAGCGAAGCCACGCAAGCGGGTGTACCTCTATGATCCGATTTAAAGCACTGGGGATTACCCTCCTCGTGCTCCTCGCCTCGCATGCCTCCGGGTTGGAAGCGGGCGCAGCAAAAACCCGCCTCACGGTCCCCCAGGGCACCCCGCTCGGCGGATACCCCGAGCGGATGGGGCGCGAATCCCTCGGCGAACACGATGGACTGTGGTCCCGCTGCCTCTATCTCGACGACGGGACCACAAAGGTATATCTGGTCAGCGTCGATCTGTCCCACGTGCCCCGGGCCCTTCGCGATCGCGTCGTCGAACTCGCCGCCGCCTTCGCGCCCAGAGAAAACATCTTCCTCAGCGCCACCGGCACCCGCAACGGCCCCGGCGGCATGGATCAGTCCCTGGTGATGCGCTGGACCTCCGGACGATACCAGCCGGAGACCCTCGAAATCGTCGCCCAGGCCATCGTGGCCACCATGGAGACCGCCAGCGACCAGAAGAAAAGAGCAACCCTCGGTTATGCCACCGCAAAGCAGCAGGCACTCTCCCGGAATCGTTTCGTCGTCGATGGGCCCGCCGATGAACAAATCGGCGTGATCCGTGTCGATGACGCCGACGGAAAAGCCATTTCCGTGGTCGCCGGTTTGTCCGCACGGCCCGAACTGGCCCCGGAAAGCCATCGCTACCACCTTTCCGCGGATTTCCCCGGCGCGTTCTATCGGTTCATGGAAGAACAAACCACCCCCGAATGCGTCGCCATCTTCCTTCCCGGCGCAACCGCCGATCAGACCCCCGGTAACCCGGAAAACCTCGAAGGCTGGGATCGCGTCGACGCCATCGGGCGGCTACTCGCCATACGAGCCAAAGAAGCCGCCAATGGCATGACCTTCCGCGATGTGACCCTGAAGACCGCCTATCTCGAAGCGCCCCTGCCCCCATCCCTCGCGCAGGGAGTTCTTCCGGCGTCGGCAATCTTCCAGACCCTCGAAGTTGACGGGCTCCAGATCCTCTTTATTCCGGGCGAACCCACCGCGGCAATCGCCCTCGCGCTGCGCGACGATGCACTCGCCAACGGAAAGACCGCTCAGTTCGCCGTGGGTATCGCCAACGAGCACATCGGAACCTTCATTTCCCGCACCAACTATGGCGACCCGCGCTACCTGCCGGCGGCAACGCCCTTCGGTCCCGATGCGGAGCGGTGGCTCCGCGACCAGGCCACCGCCCTCTCGAAGGAGCAGGCGACTGCCGAGGCGCCGTCTCATCCCGCCGTGAAGCGACAGGACCTGCCCGGCAGCTATGCCATCACCCTTCGCGGTCCAGGTTTCCAGCGCGGATTCCAAAGGGCCGTCACCGCGCGCGAGCAAATAGCGGCGCGCTTCAACGACCGCGTTCTCGCGCCCGCACACGACGGCGCAATTCGCCCGTCCGGCGCACTCTGGGGCTTCTGGCCCCCCATGCTTGACCCCGCATCCGTGGCCTTGCCCCGCCTCGGCATGGAGGCCAGGCCGATGCTCCAAGGCCTCGCCGGAGACCTCCTCGCCGAACTCGAAGGCTATGCCGCGGGCGCCGGGCTTCCTTTCGACGGCGCACTGCTCGTTCAGCCCGCCGGGGAACTGAGCGCACCGGATGGCGAGCCCCTGGCGGCCGCCCTCTCCGGTACGCAGTTCGTCGTCACCGGCGCGCGCGCAGCCGACGACACCGTTCTTGTGGGCTGCAATCTCGATTGGGCCGGTGCGGCCGTTCCCATGCTCACCACCGTCGAGCCCGGGGAAGGACACAACTTCATTACCCTCGCCTTCGACTGGCAGGTCGGTGCACTCACCGGCATGAACGACGCCGGACTCGTCCTGTGTCTCGCCCGCAACGCCAACCTGGGAGAAGCGGAACTCGGCGGCGCCGGCGCGGCCCTGGTCATCCGCCACGAACTTCAATTTACTGCGGAATACGAAGACGCCATCGCCCGCCTGCGCGCGTCGACCCTGCTGCGCGGGCATCAGGTGCTGGTCGCGGGCCAGTCCAAGAAAGGCTGGCGCGGCGCCGTGCTCTCCTTCGGCAAGTCCGTCGGTGTGCGGGAAGTGGAAGACGGCGTGCTCCTCGGCCTCGATCCGGATTCGGGCTCGGGCGATGGGGCGGCACAGGAACGTTACGCCCTCGCCGCGGCCCGGCTCGGTGTGGATACCCCCATCGGAACCGCGGAGATCCAGCAGGTCCTCGCCGCGGGGAGCGGGGGAGAGGGCGGCCCGAGCCAGCCCTGGAACGCGGCCACCCGCTACAGCGCCGTGTTATTGCCCGCCCGATTGTCCGTGCTCGCCGCATTCCCCGACGGACAAGGCGCCCCGGGAGCCTACACGGAATTCCGAATCAAGAAAGCCGCCCGAGATGAGTGAGACGATCCGAAGCTACAGCCCGCCCCGCCGCAACAGCTACGACGCCCCCGTGTCCAGCGGCGGTCAGATGCGCAAGCTGCTCCCCGCGGCCTTTGCTCTGCTCCTCGTCTGGCTCATCTGGACCACCCGGGACAACTGGCCCATGGAGCGCTTGGTACCCCGCGATCAGACCTTCCATCTGCGCGCCCAGAACCTCCTCGATACCCGACAGAAAGCCGCCGATTCCACGTTCTGGAGTCTGGGAATGCTCCCCGAGGAATACCAGAACATCCCCGGATGGCTCAGCAGCGATTTCGGACTGCCGGAGTGGATCCTCAATAATCTGGTCTCCGATGTGTGCTACGTTTCGGGCACAGATCTTCAGGAGTTCTCCGACCTGCTCGTCGTAACCCGCATGAGTCGCATCGGCTGCCTCGTGGAGCGTTACTACGGCATCGCGGACAACATCGAAGTGGAATACGCGGGCGGTCTTCACCTCCGCAGGATGGGCGACTCGGAAGCCTATTACGCCGTTCGCGGGCGCACCCTCGTTTTCAGTCCCTCGCGCCAGGCCCTCATCAAGGCCCTGACCCTGCGGGAAGACGAAGGGGTGGAAACCCTCGAAGAAACCGTCGCACCCCTCGCCGGCGACCTGCAGGGACGCATCCAATTCCACGAAGACGAGACCCTGGGCAAGTTCTTCGTCCAGTCCGACTTCGGATTGCACTTCGCGCCCCAGGCCATCACCTTTTCCAGCCGCAGCACCGTTTCCCCCGCCTGGAAAGCACAACTCGAAACCTTCGCCGCTGGAAAGCGCACCAGCGATCTCATGGTCCCCGCCCAGGGAAGCCTCGTCATCGCCGGCGACTTCAATACGCCCCTGCCCCGCGTCTGGAGCGCCGTGGATGAAATGACCAGCGGCGCACTCGCCACGTACTGGAGCGGCCTTCCCGTGCTCGGTGGTACGGGCGCGTCCGGCACGTCCTGGGCCACCCTGCTCGACGGACTCAAGGGCGGACTTGGCTCCGCCTTCTCCCTGCGCTGGACCGGCTTCGACTACAACGGTATCGTCCCCTTCCCCGAAACCGAGTTATTCATCGAAACGAAGTCCGGACTCGCCCCCAGGTTGACCGAAGCCATCGCGCCCCTGCCCGCCGGTCAGGCGCCAACCGACTTTGTGCCCTACCGGCTCGAATCCGGCATCGTCCGATGCCCTTCCGGTTGGGGCGGCGTACTCGAACCCGCGCTCTTCGCCGAAAACGCCGGGCTGCGCATTACCCTCCATCCCCAGCACATGGAACACGCCCTCGCGATGGACAAGACCCGCGAGCCCGCACCCGGAGACGGTGACCTCTACATGCGCATGCGGCCCGTCGAACTGCTCGAAGTCCTCCGTGAAGGCGGCATGCCCTACGCCCATTCCGGCCTCTTGCGCGGCCAGACCGTGGATACCTTCGCCGCCGCCATGGAAACCGCCCTCGAAGGCTCCCGGCAGATCGCCGAAGTGCGCGTCACCGCGGGCTACGACGATGGCGCCATCGCCTTCGATGCCACCGTGCTCCTGGAGGAGACTCCCGCCGCCGGCGAGCCGGAACCTTCTCAGGAAGAAGTAAGCACGGCCAGCGAGTGACGCACGGCCACACCCAGGTCGTCGTCGTCGATGTCCCGGTGGAACACCGCGCGGATACGTCCCGCGCCAAAGGGAACCATCAGCACGCCCCGGCTTGCGAGTTCCTCCACCTGCCGTTGCGGGTCGGCGGAATGGAAGATCACGATGTTCGTGGGGGACGGCATGGGAAAGGTCACGCCGGCTTCTTCCAGCGCCGCCCGAAATTCCCGGGCGCGGCGATGATCGTCGGCCAGGCCCGCCACATGATACTCCAGCGCATGCAGGCCCGCCGCCGCGACCGTACCCGCCTGGCGCATCCCGCCCCCGAGTTGCTTCCTGCATCGACGCGCCTCGTGGATGGTCGCACGATCACTGACCAGCACCGACCCGATGGGCGCGCCCAGCCCCTTGGAAAGGCAGCAACTGACGGAATGGCACGGTGCCGCCAGCGCCGCCACGGTTATGCCCAGCGCCGTGGCCGCGTTGAATAGCCGCGCGCCGTCGCAATGGAGGCGGATCCCCTTGCTTCGACAGTACTGGCCCAGCGCCTCCGTCTCCGCCAGGGAGTAACATGCCCCGCCACCGCGATTTACCGTATTCTCCATCGCCACCAGGGTCATGGGCGAACAATGGGGATCGTCTTTCTGCACCAGAATCCGCGCCACATCCTCCGGGCCGAATTTGCCGAGCGTCCCCGCAAGGGGCCGGGCCAACAGGCCGGCAAAGCGGGCAACATTGGCCCCCTCGTAGTGCAGCATGTGGGCCTCTTCACTCAGGATAATCGTGTCGCCCGCCCGGGTCTGGGTCATTGCCGCCGCCAGATTGGCCATGGTGCCCGAGGGGAAGAACAGTCCGGCCTCCTTTCCAAGTAGTTGGGCCGCATGGGCTTCCAGCCGAAGGACGCTCGGGTCATCGCCAAATACATCGTCCCCGACCTCCGCGGCGGCCATAACGGCGCGCATGGCGGGGGAGGGGCGGGTGACCGTGTCACTGCGCAGATCGATGGGGGTGTGCATAAAGACTTCCTCGGCTCCGATGGGCGTGCAATGCGCCCAATCGTACCCCAACCGGGGATTGCAACAGAATCGGGCAATCGGAAAAAACGCTAACACAAATTGATGCAAAATCTAACCATGTGCTAACATGAAGCGCTTGCCATCGCAATCGGGAAGTGCCACTTGTATTGTCCCCAGGCGCCGCCTCAACCAGGAACGTCAACGCTTACGTAGACGAACACCGGAAATCTCGCATGACCCTCGCACTTATTCCTTCCCTTCGCACCCGATCCCTGCTTATGCTCGGGCTACTTCCATTCCTCCTTCTCGCGGGATGCGCAAAAAAAGATCCCGTCGTGCCCGCGCGGCTCTCCCTCGATAAGCACGCCTCGGGCAATGACCAGACCGCCCTCTGCGATCAGGTCTTCGGCAGCCCCCTCCGCCTCGTGGTGGAAGGGCCGACCGAGCCCGGCCTGCTCGGCGGCAAAGGCGAACGCCGCCTCGCGGTCGGGGTAACGGTACACTTTGAAATTGAGAACCCCGGTACGGGCGCGCGATTCGAGACCAACGGCGAAACCGCAATCGAAGCCATTACAGACGCTTCGGGTACCGCAAGCGCCCTCCTGCGCGCGGGCAAGTATCCCGGCGATATCATGGTGTCCGCGTCCCTCCCGGCGTACCCAGACCTCGGCTCGGTCTCCTTTCGCGCCGTGTCCGGCGTGGAGCGTATCGGTTCCAAACTCGAAGGCCACACGGGTGGCCTGGTGGGGCCTTTCGGCGTCAAGCTGACCAACCCGGATGGGTCACCCGCGCCGGGGGTTGAGGTGAACTTTCGCGTTTCGGGCAATTCGGACGGCGCCAAGGTGGCCAAACAACGCGTGATCACCGACCAGGAGGGCAAGGCCGAAACTTTCTGGACGCTGGGCAACGGGGTTCAGCAGTATTTCGCGGACGTTGAAATCGTTGATGACCGTCCCGACGCCACCTTGAATGAACGCTTTAATGTACGCACCCTGACTTTCGAGGCCATGGCCAACAACATGACCCATATGACGCTGGTCCTGTTTGGCGGTCTGGCGATCTTCCTTTACGGAATGAAACTCATGTCGGACGGGCTCCAGCGCGCCGCGGATCGCCGCCTGAAGAGCATTCTCCAGTTCATGACCCAGAATCGATTCATGGCGGTCGTCGCCGGAACGTTGATGACGGCCATCGTGCAGTCTTCCAGCGCCACCACCGTGATGACGGTGGGCTTCGTGAACGCCGGGTTGATGTCGCTTACCCAGGCCATCGGCGTCATCTTCGGCGCAAACATCGGCACCACCGTGACGGCGCAGATCATCGCCTTTAAACTGGACGATCTCGCCTTCCCCGCCATCGCCCTCGGCCTCGCATTGATGATGTTTGTGAAGCGCCAGAACTGGAATTCCTTCGGGCAGATCCTCCTCGGCTTCGGCCTCCTCTTCCTCGGCATGAAGACCATGAGCGACATTCTTGCTCCCCTCAGCCACAGCCCTGATTTCCAGGCCTGGTTCCAGATGTTTGATTGCACGCCCGAAGCCGGGGGCATGATGCCTCCCGGCAAAGCCCTCATGTGCATCCTTATCGGTACCCTCACCACGGTCGTGGTCCAGTCCAGTTCCGCCACGGTAGGCCTCGTGCTCGCCCTGTCCAGTCAGGGCCTCATCGGCTTCTACACCGCCGTACCCCTCATCCTCGGCGACAATATCGGCACGACCATCACCGCCAACCTGGCCGCCATCGGCACCAGCCGCAACGCCCGCCGCGCCGCCCTGGCCCACACGCTTTTCAACGTGTTCGGCACGATCTACATGTATTTCCTTTTCTTCGTACCCCTTTGGGGAGGCGAGCCCCTCTTTCTGGGCTTCGTTGAGTGGATTACGCCCGGTGAAGTGCTTCACGGCGCCAATGAGAACCTGCTCCGCCACGTGGCCAACTCCCACACGGCCTTCAATGTGGTCAACGTGTGCGTTTTCCTTGGATTCACCGGACCGCTCGCCCGCGTCTGCCAGTTCATCATCCCGGTCCTCGAATCCGAGCGCGATTCCGTGCTCCGCTACCTGGAACCCAAACTGCTGAGCGCCCCCGCCATCGCCCTGGAGCAGGCCGTCCGCGAAGTCGTCTTCATGGTCCGCAAAGGCCAGAAATCCATGAACGAAAGCTGCGAGCTCCTCTGCGACGACAACGAAAAATTCGTCGATTCCATCCTCGCGCGTGAAGACGTGATTGACAAGTTGCAGCACGAGATCACGAGCTATCTCGTCGAGCTTTCACGTACCGGTCTCGACTCCGACGAGTCGGCCCTCATTCCGGCCCTGGTCCACGCCGTGAATGACGCGGAGCGACTGGGCGACCACGCCGAAGCCCAGGTGGAGCTCCACCGCCTGCTCAAAGAGATGAAGCTCAAGCTGAGCGCCGACGACCGGCAGGGAATTCGAGATTTCCAGGAAGACCTCAACGCCGAATTCGAGTGCATCTACAAGACCCTGGAAGAGGGCGACGCGGATAGTGTGGCCAATGCCCACCGTATCCACAAGCGCTTGAAGGTGCTCATGAAGCGCCTGACGGACGAGCATGTGCGCCGACTCGACGAGGGCAACCGCGACGTGCAGACCGGGGTGATCTATCTGGACGCCCTGGCCCACCTCGAGCGCGTGGGCGACCACCTGGTGAACATCGCCGAGCGTTCGGCGCGGGTGCTGAAAGTCACCAACTGATTCCACGGATTTTTATCCAGACCGCCGATTCAAGTATCATAAAGGCGCGCCTTCGGGCGCGCTTTTTTTATACCCACCCACCAGGAGTTCGGCCTTGTCCCGCAAAAAGAAAATCCTGATCGCGCTGCTGCTGACGCCGATCGCACTCGCCATGCTCGTTGTGTTCATCGCGGGGCCCTGGCCGACCTACGCCGACGCGAAATATCAGTCCCAGTCTTATTACCGCGAAGCCCTCGCCGATATCGCGGCCCACGCCGCCACCAGTGAAATCAGCGCCTCGCCCGGCGCCCTCCAGGCGGGGTGGGCGAAGCGGAAAATTACCCCCGAACCCGGCGTCCCCCTCGGCGGATATTCGGACCGGAAAAATGACAAGAAATCCACCGGGATCCGCGATGACCTCTATGTCCGCGCCCTCGCCCTGAGCGATGGCCGGGACATCGTCGTTCTGGTCGGCTCCGACATGCTCATCATCCCGCCGAACCTGTCCGGCGCCGTGCGCGAGCGATGCGCGGCCCAGTCCGGACTCACGGGCGATCAGATTCTTTTCAACGCCAGCCACACCCATTGCGGTCCGGGCGGTTTCATGCCCGGCATGATCTCCGCCATTTCGGGCGGAGAATACGATCCCGTGCTCATCGATTTTCTCGTGGTGTCCTTCGTGGACGCCATCGAGGAGGCCCGGAACAATCTGGAGCCGGCCTCCCTCGCGTCGGGCAGCGTTCAGGCCCCCGAGTTCATTCGTAATCGCGTTCGGGATGGTGGGCCGGTGGATCCCGAGCTCAGTTTTCTCCTCGCAAAGCAGGACGATGGCGACCTCTGCTACCTGGCGAGTTATTCCGCCCACCCCACCAACTTCAGCGACGACATGATGGAGTTCAGCGCGGAGTATCCCGGCGAGCTCATGCGATTCATCGAGCGGGAAACCCGCCACGACGCCCAGTATCTGGGCGGGGCCGTGGGCTCCATGGGACCCCGTGCTCCAGAGGCGCCGACGGCCTCCGAGCGGGTCGTCGCCATGGGCCAGAGTCTCGCCGGACTGATCCTGGTGCAGGATGACGCGCTGGTCTACTCCAATAAACTCGATATCGCTTCGGCGGGGGTGCCCATCGGCATGCCTCCCTTTCAATTGCGGCCCTCGGAGACCAACACGAACTGGCGGCTGTCTCCCATTTTGACGGGATTCCTCGGCCTGGAGCGAAAGGGGTGGATCCACGGCGTGCGCGTGGGGAACCTGTTCTTTGTCGGCATGCCCTTTGACTTCAGCGGCGAAACGAGTGTGGAGTGGAAGGCGTGGGCGGAAACCCAGGGACTCGATCTGTGGACCCTCAGTTTCTGCTCCACCTATTGCGGCTACTTCTCACCGGATAAATACTATATGGATACCCCCCTCGATTATGAGACCGGCATGATGAGCTGGTTCGGGCCCAACGTGGAAGCCTATTTCACCGAGCTTTTTCACGAGATGGTTGCGCGGCTGGGCGCACCCGCCGGGGCGCAGCCCCTTGGATAGCCCGCTGAATTCCGGAGCCCTGCCAAGCCACTGGTCTTCGTCGTCCCCTCGGTTCCTCGTGATCGCCATCGCGCTGGTCCTGGCCGGGGTCACCCTTCTCTTCCTGCTCGCCGCCCTCGAAGCCCGCTGGCTCCACGCCCAGCCGTGGAGTACCGCCGTCTGGACCGAGGAAGTCGACATCGCTTCGGACGAGGCGATCAACGCCTGGAGCCGAACACTGACCATCGAGCAGAGCCTCGGCGACAGCGTGGTCGTAAAGCTTATTCAGGAAGACATGGTGCGCGAATCGCGACGCCTTTCGGCCCGGCCCGGCAGGTCGGCCAATCCGCTCGACACGAAGAGCCTCCTGAATCTCGATTTTCTACCCCGCGCCTCGCTGCTCATGCTCGATCTAGCGCCGTCCCGCCTGGAGCCCGTGCTGGCATCGGGGCGCTTGCCCGTTGCCGGTGCCCGCGAAGTCCTGGCCGGCCCCCTCCTTTCTGGTCGCGATGTCGTGCTGGATGGCCAGACCTTCAAGGTTACAGGCCAGTTGTCGCCTCAGGCCTCCGGCTTCAACAAGGTCTATGTCATTCCCATGGATCCCGCCCTGGAACCCCACTTTCTGCCGGCGCTCGGCGGAACAAAAGGACGCTTCATAGCCGATACAAGAGGGCGACTGGAGACGCTCATTCCGGAACTCTTTGATCCGGCCCTCGAATCCCTCCCGAAGGTCCACGGCGGTCCGGTCCAGACCCGTCCCTATATCGCCTGGGGCATCTGGCTCGCTCTGCTGATGGTCGCTGTCGGCTCGTCCACGCTCATGCTCGAGATCTGCCGGCGTCTGTCCCGTCTTCCCGTTCCGGTGTTGTCCCACGCCATGCAGGAAGTGGTGCTGCGGCCGCGACTCATCGGGGCCCTGCTGCTGATCTTCTTCGGGGGCTTTTTCGGCGCCATGGCCCTCGGCCTGGCGGACACGGAACTGAACTACTTTTTCACCCAGTACGCCTCCCACGAATTTACCGAGGGAGGGCTCAAGTACGTGGGCGACGCCTACGATTCGGGCGATATCTCCCGCGCGGCCCACGCCACGTTCTTCAACAATTTCGTCATGCAGACCCTGCTGCTGAGCTCGGTGGCCTCGCTGATCCCGCCGTTCTTCGCGGGCCTCGTCAAGATCATGCTCAGCTTCGTCGTCGTGGGCTTCGCCATGGCCCCCCTGTGGACGGAGACGGCCGCGGGCATGACCTACCACGCCGTCACCCTGGGCCTCGAACTGCCGCCCTACGTGCTCACCGGCTTCGGCGCGGCGGTCTGGCTTCAATACATCTGGGGATTCCTCTGGTCCCCCGTCCGAGTCTGGTATCTGGGCGACAAGGCCGTCGGCCAGCCCATCGTGGATGACGCCGCCCGACTCCTGCCCCGGGGGCTCCTGGTCCTCACCGGGTGCACCGCCGTCAGCGCGGTGTTTCTCTATGTCGCGGCGTGGTACGAAGCGGTGACATTGATTTCCTTCCGCTAAGAGTTGATGTGGCGGGCATTTTCTTATATGCTCCATAGCTCAGGCAGGCCTCTGTATCGATTCCACGCGCAGCGAACGGATCCCGTCGTACGCGGAATGCCCATGCCGAATCTCGGTCGGATCCGAATGCAACTCAGGCGCGCCGTGCACCGCAAGCGCCCAGGAGAAGAACAGCATGAACAATATCGAACTGACCCGACGTTCCTTTCTCGCCGCAAGCGCCGTGGCGGCCGGTACCCTTTCCGCCAGCCCGTCGGCCGTAGCGAAGCCCGAAGCCGGCGCGCCCTTCAAGCTGGAGCCCCTCGGCTACGCCTTCGACGCGCTCGAGCCCCACATCGACGCGAAGACCATGGAAATCCACCACGACAAGCACCATGCGGCCTATGTGACGGGTCTGAACACGGCGCTCGAAGGGCTCGACGCCTTCAAGGGCAAGTCCGTGGAATCCATCCTGGCCAGTATTGCGGACGTGCCCGAAGCGAAGCGCCAGGCCGTCATCAACCACGGCGGCGGCCACTATAACCACACCCTGTTCTGGGACATTCTGACGCCCGGCGGCGCGAAGGCGCCCGGTGCCAATGTGGCCAAGGCCATCGATGCGGCCTGCGGTTCTTTTGATGCTTTCAAGACCCAATTTGAAGACGCCGCGAAGAAGCGCTTCGGCAGCGGCTGGGCCTGGCTCGTCGCCGGGGCCGACGGCAAGCTCGAAGTGCTCAGCACCGCCAATCAGGACTGCCCGCTCATGTCCGGCAAGACCCCCATCCTCGGCCTGGACGTCTGGGAGCACGCCTACTACCTCCATTACCAGAACCGCCGCCCCGACTATATTGCGGCTTTCTGGAACGTGATCAACTGGGACAAGGTCGGCGAGCGCTACGCCGCGATCTAGCAATCAAAGGCACCGAAAACAAAAAGGGCCCGCTCCAAAGAGCGGGCCCTTTCTTATAAACTTAGCCAGAAAAGATTCGGCCCATAAGACCCATACGACCCATACGACCCATACGACCCATCACCCCTCCAATGGCGGGTCCGCCGTGCTCCCCGTGCGGTAGCCCGCCAGATCCAGCGTCACATAGCGATAGCCCGCCCGGGTAATTCCCGAAAGCACCGCCGCGCGCGTCGCCTCGTCCAGCAATCTGGGGAAGTCCACCGGATCGATTTCCACCCGGCAGACGGCGCCATGGTGGCGCGCCCGATATTGCACAAAACCGAGGCCCCGCAACACTTCTTCAGCGGCCTCCACCTTGCTCATTTCCTCCGGCGCCACCCGCGTCCCCGTGGGAAAGCGCGAAGAGAGACAGGCAAAAGAGGCCTTGTTCCACGTGGGCAGTTCGCGCGCGCGGCTCAGGCGGCGAATCTCTTCCTTGTGCAGGCCCACCTCCGCCAGCGGCGCCACCACCCGGTGCTCCCGCGCGGCCCGGGCCCCCAGGCGGGTGGGATCGAAACGATCCTCCGCGATCTCTCCATAGGCGAGAATCTCAATGCCGTGGGCTTTTGCAAAGGCGTCCATCTGGGTGAAGAGCTCCGACTTGCAGTAATAGCACCGCGTGCCGTCGTTCTTCAGGAAGGCCTCGTTCTCAAACTCGGTCGTGGGGATCACCGTCAGGTTCCAGCCCCGCGCTTCGGCCAGCGCGACCGCGTCGCGCACTTCGGAGCGGGGGATGCTCGGTGAATCGGCCAGTACCAGCCTCGCCCGATCACCCAGCACCTCATGGGCGACGCAGGCCAGATAGGCCGAATCCACACCGCCGGAATAGGCGATGGCCAGCGTGCCGTAGCCGTGAAGCAGGGCCTTCAGGGATTCCTCCCTGGCCTGTACCGGGGCGGGGATGCTTTGTGTTTTCATGGTCGATTCGCGGTGGGTTGCTGCCAGATCTACGGTCCCTATTCTACCACGGGGCCGCGCGAAGGCTCCCCTTTTTTACCCAGAAGACCGGGAGCCGCCTCGCGTCTTGGAAAATATTCCGGGTAGTGGGTGTGGGCGCAATCCGGGCAGATTCCGTGGCTGAAATCGGCGTCCGTGTGCTCCTGCAGGTACGTCTCCACATGCTGCCAGTAGCCCTGGTCATCGCGGATCTTCTTGCAGCAACTGCAAATGGGGAGGAGACCCTGGAGTGTTTTGACGGCGTCCAGGGCGGATTGCAGCGCCGATGTTCGCTCGTCGACGAGGCGCTCCAATACGAGCCGCTGCTCCCGCTCGTGAATCTTGAGGCGTCCCGTCAGAGCGAAGGACCAGCCCAGGCAGGCGCAGAGCAGGGCGAAGTCCATGAAGTGAAGGGTGAACCAGTTGGCGGGCAGGTAGCCCGGACCGAGGAGACTGTTTATGATACAGCCCACCAGGACCAGTCCCCATGAATAGAGAAACGACAGGCCCGCCCGCGAACCCCGCCGCATCGTGTACAGGGCCAGGCCCGCCATGTTGATGGGAATGATCAGGCCGCCGAAAAGCGTCGCGTAGAGCGCCAGGCGGTTATCGAAGAGGGTCAGGAGGGCGCAGGCGAGGGTAATCAGGCCGACGGCCAGGTTGATCTGTCCGATGCGCGGAGCGTAGCGACGTGTGTCCAGCAGCACATTGGACATGCAGGTGCCGATAACCAGGGTCATCACGCCGGTCAGCAGCAGGGCATGGCGGCTCCAGCCCGGTGAATTGGGCCAGAGAAACATGTTGGCCGTGCCCGAGGCTCCCATCTGCCAAAGGGTGCAGGAGAGGAGGAAGATGCCGATCCAGAGGTAGCCGGATTGCCGCAAGTGAACAAAGATACAGAGGTTGTAGAGCGCCAGCACCAGCAATGCGCCCGCCACCCCCAGGGCCGTTGCCAGCATGACGTTGGCGTGGCGATTGTGCTCGCTCAGGGTCCACAGGCCCAGGTCGAAGCGGAGCGCACCATAATTCTTCACCCGAAGATAATAGGTTTTCGACTGGTTTGCGGCGATTTCCACGGGAAAGGTGGGCGAGAGACCCGGTAATTCCCGGTCCCAGAATGGCCGGCGGACGCCCGCCTGGGCACTTCGCGTCTTGCCGTCGGCGTTCAGTTCGTACAGCGTGATCTCCCCGAGCCTTGGATTGGACAACTCCAGGGCCATCCAGCCGGACGACTCGGCCCCGGAAATCGTAACGCGAAACCAATAGTCGAATCGGGAGTAGCCATAGTTTACATCGTTGCCCTCGGAGGGGGTGAAGGCCCCCTGTTCATCCAGGGTCTGGATCTCGTCGAGTGTGCGGCCACCGGTCTCGTCGATGAAGTAGGCTTCGTTTGTCACGCGCGGGGAGGCTGCGGCGTCCGCGATGCACAGCGGCAACAGGAGCACGGCAAGAAGCAAGCGGGGAAAAGGGGGATTGGACGTCGTGGACAAGAGGTTGCTCCGGAAGAGGGCGCGATGGAGAAAATACTCGCCCCTTCATTGTACCCGATGAACCCCGGAACTGCCAGTTTTTCGGCGGCGGGGGCGACGCGTGCGCTCAGGTCGCTAGAACCGAAGGCCCAGAGCCCGCAGTTCCCGGTTTGCCGCCTCGGCCCATCCGCGATTGGCCGCCGGACTCGCCGGGCTTGGGTGAAGAATGCGCCCGATGGTACCGTGGAATTCGGGCAGGGCGACCCGGATTCGGGATTCGGCAAAGGCCCCCACCCCGACGACGGCCTT
This sequence comes from Candidatus Hydrogenedentota bacterium, assembly GCA_016791475.1. Classification (NCBI taxonomy): domain Bacteria; kingdom Pseudomonadati; phylum Candidatus Hydrogenedentota; species Candidatus Hydrogenedentota bacterium. The sequence continues at coordinate 27,601 of JAEUWI010000045.1, read as the reverse complement.
CGGTTTCAGGGCGTCGACCAGTGCGGCCAGGGCCTGGTCGCAGGCGTCAAAAAGGAGCGTCTGCTCGGCACGGGGCAATTTGTCCGGAGTGAAGTTCCGGCTGCTCTGCTCCATGAAGCAGAGGGGGCAGTAATTGTGGACGAAGAATTGGCTGAAGAACCTTTTGGGCGTTTGAAACTGATCGCGGGCCCAGCCCCAGAGGCGCGCGCCGCTAACTTCGCTCCGTGTGCACGCAAAGCCTTCGATGGGTCGCTTCGGGTGCTCCAGGGCGGGTTTGTCCACCGGGGCCACGATGCCGAGCCAATCGCGGACCATCGAGACCTCGCCGAAGGGCACGCCCGTCTGGGCCATGCCCCAGGGGCCGGGGTTCATGCCCACCAGGAGCGCCTCAACGCCCGCGCGGGCGTAGGTACGCAAATAAAGTTCGTGGGGGAGCCGGGCGTACACCAGGGGATTGTAGGTGTGGGTGATGGGCGGCGCGAAGGCGAGGGCGTCACAGGCATCGGAAAGTCGCCGGGCAATCTGCACGGGAAGTGGGGGAGACGGCATGGTCGGGCGGCGGGATTCTGCGGTTTATTCCGCAGCTTTGGGCTTGCGCTTCGCAGGGGCCTTCTTCGCTGCGGCTTTCTTTGCGGGAGACTTCTTCGGGGCGGGTTTGGCGGCCTGGGCCGCCGCTTCAGCCTCTTCGTCTTCCTGGGCCCGCTTCATGGCGGCGGCAAAGAAGGGGTCCACCGCCGGCGCGGGCAGATCGTGCATATCCGACGTGTGCTTCCGTCCATTGTCTTCCGGGGCCGCTGCCGAAACAGGCGCGGTTCGAACGTGGCCCTCGGCATAGAAGGGATCTTCGCCGTCGTCCGGCTCGGAGTAGTCCACGGATTCGTTGGGATCGATGGTGTAGAGCGACTGCATGCGCGTCAGTTCGGTCTGGGCCAACTGGCCGAAACGCGTGTCGGAAGCCCGTTCCAGAATCTGTCCGAGGAGGTTCATGGCGTCCTTGGCCTGGTGCAGGTGGGACTCCCGGAGCTTGGCCAGGTGGAAGGTGGCTTCGGCCCAGACCAGCTTCTTGCCAAAATAGCGCTCGGAAATCTCCAGAAAGAGGGCGGCGGCTTCGGCGTAGCGGTCTTCCGACTTCAGCAGGCGCGCGGCCTCAAACATGGCCGCATCCGTATTGTCCAGGTACGCCCGGTAACGCTTTACGGCGCCGTCGACATCGCCACGGAGCGCGAGTTTGCGCGCTTCGGCGAATTCGGAGGGCTCTTCAATCCGCATGTTGAAGGGGCTGATCTGGTCGATGACGCGGTTGGAAAAAGCGGTGGTGAATATGAGTGCGTAGTACGCCGCCGTGGGGGCCAGAAAGATAAGACACCACACCAGTATGCTGAATCGATGGTCGAGGTCCGTGTGGGTGTAAATGGAGCGGACAATCGAAAAGTACGTCACCAGCATCAAGACATTCATGACGGCAGCCACGGGAATTGGCACGGTCTCGTTGTTCCGAACCCAAATCCCCTTGATCAGGTGCCCGACAAAAATGAGACAACCCGACATGCCCAGCAGAGCCATGAGCTCTACCAGCGATGGAAGCTCGGTCAGCAGCGTACGCCAAGGGATTAATTCGCCGTTCATTTTTCCTTTCCAGCGTCCCCTTCGGGACATACCCGCGTGGCCGAGCCACGACTGGGGGGACTGAGGAGATTTTACCCCTCCCATCGCCACAAATCCAGTATAAGAATTATTATGCTTATCGTCAAATGTTTTCACATTTTTTTTTGTTGGCCTCTTCGGAGCGCACCGGCCCGCCAGCGATGCCGGGCTGCGGTCGCTGTTTTGTTGACATAACGGGGGGAAGTTGCGCAAGATGAGGAGAGGCTTTGGCAGCCCCGGGTGGCTTTCGGTTCATGGTGACCCTCGAGTCCGCACCGGAGACGTAACGCCAGAGTCGGCTTGTTGGCTCGAAGCAGTGCGTTTGTCGCCGCAAAAAGGGAGAGGGTACCCGCCCCATGCCGGATTTATCACAGGTGGAGCGCGACAAGTCGCGCGCGATCCCCTTGCATCAGGTTCAGAGTGAGTTGCTGGCCACCCTGGACCAGTCGGACGAATCGGGTGTGGCGGATGCGGTGGACATTCTCATCAGCCAGGGGGCCTATCACGGCTCCAGCGACATCCACCTGGAGCCCTGGAGCGACTATTTCTCCCTCCGCTACCGCATCGACGGCATTTTGCAGCAGGTTGCCCTGATTCCCCGGGAGTTTCAGCCCAAGATCAACGCCCGTATCAAGGTGTTGGCCGATCTCGTGGTCTACCGCAAGGATGTGCCCCAGGACGGGCGCATCGATTTCGAAAAGACCTCCTGCGGGCGCCCGCTGCGTGTATCCACCGTGCCCACCATCAAGGGCGAGAAGACGGTAATCCGCCTGCTGGGCGATACCCTTGAACTGTACACGCTGGAAACCCTCGGCTTTCAGCCCAAGGTGGTCAGCCATCTCCGCGAAATCATCACGCGCACGACCGGCACCCTGCTGCTGACCGGGCCGAGTTCCAGCGGCAAGACGACCACCATCTACGCGCTGCTGCGCGAAATGATGGAGCTGCAGAGCAACACCACCAACATCGTGACGATCGAAGATCCGGTGGAATACTCCATGGATAAGATCTCGCAGATCCAGATCAACCCCCACGTGGAGTTCACCTTCGCCACGGCATTGCGCGCGATCCTGCGCCAGGACCCCGAAATCATTATGGTGGGCGAGATTCGCGATCTGGAGACGGCCCGCATGGCCGTCCGCGCGGGGCTCACGGGCCACTTCGTCATCAGTACGATTCACAGCGGCACGGCGGCGGGCGTGTTCACGCGCCTGCTGGACATGGGCATCGAGCCCTTCCTCGTGGCCTCGGCCGTCACGGCGGTCATGGCCCAGCGCCTGGTACGGCTCAACTGCCCCGAGTGCACCGAGGCCTACACGCCCTCGCCGGGACTTCGCGAGCGCTTTGTGCCCAAGAAGCAGAAGGCGGTCTTCTACCGCGGCCAGGGCTGCGAGGCCTGCAACGACATTGGCTACCGCGGCCGCGCCACCATCGGCGAACTCTTCTCGGTGGATCAGGAAATGGCCGAGGCCATCCTGCACTCGCCCACCAGTTCTTTTCTGGAAGAGTTGGCCGTGAAGAAAGGCATGCAGACCATGGCCGAAGACGGGCTCGACAAAGCCTTCAAGGGCATCACGACGCTGGACGAACTGCTGCGGGTATTGCCGAATATTCTGGATTGAATGGGTTCTTTTGATCGGCCACCATAGATCTCTAGCAGTTCCAGGGGTCAAAGATGCGTACACCGCTGTGGGCGAAGTCGTGAATGTTTCGCGTGACCATCGTCAGATTATGGGTCAATGCCGTCGCGCACAGTAGTCCATCAAAGACCGGGATTGGTGTACCCGCCATTTGGAGTCTGGCATGGATATGACCCCAAGTCACAGCAACGACTTGATCCACGGGAATTATTCTACAAATGAGGGGATCCAGCCAATCATTCGGGCGAGAGTGCAACCCACTCGACCTCAATCCACCCGCGCACGCTGTTGATCAACATCACCTCATCCGCCTTCGCCAGATCGTCCACGGTCAACTTCCGTTCCTCGATTTCGCTCGTCTCCAGCAAGTGTCGTCGAAATACGCCCGGAAGAAGCCCCGCCTCCGATGGCGGCGTGTAACGCTTATCACCGAAGCGCAGAACGATATTCGCAAAGGTCGATTCCGTCAGCGCGCCGTCGGCCGTCCAAAGCAACACATCCGTGCAATCGGGCCGCGTGGCGCGCGCGCTATCGTACAAAGCGCGGTGGGTGGTTTTATGGTGGGTCCAGGGCTGCCGGCTGTCGATGGGAGAGCGGGCAAGCCCCACTTTCCACGGCTTCGGTGCGGGGAGCAATTCGTCGGTCATGGTCAATACGCCTTGCTTGTCGGAAAGCACGCGAACCTTCGTGGGGAAGCGTTCGACCTGGGCGCGGTAGGCTTCCAACGCCGCTCGCACCTTTTCTCGCCCAAAGGCGTATCCGAAGTATTCGGCGGAATCCGCCAGGCGGTCCAGGTGTTCCTCCAGCAGGAAATAGCTCGACGCTTCCAGGCGCAAGGAAGCGAGGAGAGCAAAGGGCGGCTGCGTGTGATAGAGGACCGCCGTCTTCTGTTCGCACTCTTGATATTCGCGATCCACCTCGGAATCCCACACGATGCCGCTGCCCGCCGCATAACGCGCGAGGCCCCTGTCGCGATCAAGGGTCGCCGTGCGAATGGCGACGTTGAAACGTGCCTGGCGCCCGGGGGCCCACCAGCCGATGGCGCCGCAGTAGACGCCACGAGGTCCGGCTTCGAGTTCGCGGATGATTTTCATCGTCTCGATCTTCGGCGCACCGGTTACCGAGGCGCAGGGAAAGAGCGCGGCGAAGATATCGGGCACGGAGGCATCGCAATGTCCGGTGACGGTACTGGTCATCTGCCACACGGTGGGGTAGCGTTCGATGGAGAAAAGCGTCGGCACTTCGATGGAGTTCACCGCGCACACCCGGCCGAGATCGTTGCGGAGCATGTCCACGATCATGAGGTTTTCCGCGCGCTCCTTGGGTGAATTGCGCAGGGCCTCGGCCATTGCCCGATCTTCCGCACTCCCAAGTCCGCGTGGGCGCGTGCCCTTCATGGGCCGTGTGGTAATGCGCTCGCCGTTAAGCTCGAAGAAGAGTTCGGGCGACAAGGACATGATGACCTGGTCGCCCAGATCGAGGTAGGCCGCATACCCGCACTGCTGGGCCTGGAGGCGTTCCAGAAACCAGGCCTCGGGCTCCGCGTCAAAATGGGCCTCGAAGGGATAGGTGAAATTGACTTGATAGGTATCGCCCGCCGCGATATGCTCCCGGATTCGGGCGAGGGATGCACCATAGGCCGCCTTCTCCAGACTCGGTTTCCAGTTCAACGCGGGCTGAGGCAGCGCCGCGCCGGTGGGCAATGCTTCAAAAAGTGGCTCTCGATAGACGCCAAACCACAGCAAGGGGAAATCGCGAGGTGTGTGCGTCTGAATCGCCGGGTCGAAGGCTGGTGCGGCTTCGTAGGTGATATAGCCTGCCACGTGATAGCCCCGGATCACCTGCTGCTCCAGGATGGCCAGAATCGAGCGCACCTCGTCCAGCCGCGCGGTGCAGAATTCCGCGATGGGCGATTCATACACGCGGAGGGAATCGCCCTCGGGAAAGAGGATACGTCCGTAGCTGGTTTTCATAGTGGTGATTTGCGACCGGTCACGGGTTTCTCGATCTATAACAGTCTGCCGCCTGAAGTAGGAAAAGTCTTAACCACGAATGGACACGAATTCACACGAATAAGAAGAGGAGATTCAATGCACACAATCGACTTCGTTGCAGATTCACGTCTCGATATCAACAATATAATAACCAAAATTAACCACAAAGAACGCAAAGAGCACAAGGAAATAGCGGTTCTTTGAGCTCTTTGCGTTCTTTGTGGTTCCGTCCCCACTTTCATTCGTGTGAATTTGTGTCCATTCGTGGTTAGACTTTATTGCTTCGTCAGACCGGTGACGAGCTAACACAGTCTATATTATAGACCCGCTTTGCGTTCTCTGTGGTCCGCACCGCGAACTCATCCAGCGACACGCCCTTGAGCTCCGCCAGGAAGGCCGCCGTGTGTTGTACGTGCCAGGGCTCGCAGCGTTTGCCGCGCAGGGGGATGGGGGCGAGGTAGGGCGCGTCCGTTTCCACCAGCAGCCGATCCATGGGCACGACTTTCGCCGCCTCCTGCAAGGCCACCGCCTTGCTGAAAGTCACGTTGCCCGCAAAGGAGACATAGAATCCGAGTTCGACAAACTTTTCCGCGTATTCGGGGCCGCTTCCGAAGCAGTGCATGATGCAGCCGGACAGGCGCCCCGCGAACCCCTTCAAAATAGCATGGCAATCTTCATCGGCCTCGCGATTGTGAATCACTATGGGTAGATTCAGTTCGCAGGCCATTTGCAGTTGCGCCTCGAAGGCGCGGGCTTGATCGGGGCGCGGCGAATATTCATTGAAGTAGTCCAGACCCATCTCGCCGAGTCCGATCACGCCGGGCCGCACGGCCAGATCGCGGAGCTCGTCGAGCACGGCGGCGTCCACGTCTTTCGCGTAGTAGGGGTGCATGCCGACCACGGCGTGAATGCGCGGTCCCGTCATGGCCACGGCCGCGCGGCTGCTGGCCATGTCGTCGCCGATGACCACGAGCCAATCGAGCTTGTCGAGGCAGGCTTCCACCACGGCATCCCGGTCTACATCGAAACGTTGGCTCTGGAGGTGACAGTGGGTGTCGACCAGGCCCATCAGCTTTCGCCGCCCCCGCTCTTGCCGCCGCCGGCGCCGCGTTTACGTTTGCGATTGCGGCGCGGGCGCGAGCGCTTGCCTTCGGCTTCGGTTCCCACCGCGCCTTCGGGCAGTGCTTCGGCCGGTGTGGCGGCGACGGGGGCGGGTGTTTCGCGGCGCGGGCGATCGGGACGATCGGCGCGTTCGCGGTTCGCGGGGCGATCGGGACGGTCTTTGGATGCGGGACGATCAGCGCGCTCGGGACGATCACCACGTTCGGTGCGGGCGGGCCGCCGTTCGGGGCGCGGGGCGCGTTCCGCGGGAGCCAGGGTCTCCGATTCCGGGGCGACCTTTGGCTTCAACGCCTCTTCCGCCTGCTTTGTCTTGGCTTCCTGGCGCGCTTTCTTGCGCATGGCTTCGTACTGCTCGTTTTCATAGCTGAGACAGCAGAGGAGTCGACCACACTGGCCGCTGATCTTTGATGGGTTCAGGGAAAGGTTCTGAGCCTTCGCCATGCGCATGGAGATGGGATGAAACTCGTTCATCCAGCTTGAACAGCACAGCTCGCGACCGCAGCCGCCAATGCCGCCGACCATCTTGGCTTCGTCGCGCACCTGGATGTGGCGCATCTCGATGCGGGCCCGGAGGTCGTGGGCCAGATCGCGCACGAGTTCCCTGAAATCGACGCGGTCGTCGGCGGTGAAATAGAAGATGATCTTCCGCTTGTCAAAGGTGAGCTCCACGTCCACCAGTTTCATCGGGAGGTGACGCGACTTGATCTTCTTCAGGCAGATTTCCCGGGCCTTGCGCTCTTCCTCTTCGATGAAGTCGCGGTTCTTCTCGTCTTTCTCGGTGATGCGGCGGAGCACTTTCATGGAAAAGCGCTTGGTCATTTCCTGGGGGCAGGGCTCGGGAGGGAGGATGCAGGTGCCCCATTCCTCGCCGCGATCACTCAGCACGATGCACGAGTCGTCCCGGTTGAGGGGAAGCTCGGCGCACAAGAAAGAAAACACCCGGCGGGGCTTCCGCAGGCGGATTTTGACGACATTCATACCCAAAATCTCTCCAAAGCCGGATACTCAGGCCGCGAGTACAAAAAAGAGGTCGCGGAAGATCCGGTCGATATTAATATTGCGTTCGATGTAGACCCAGGACTTTTCAATGGCGGCGAGCTTTTCGGGGTAACCGCCACCGCTGTAGTGTTCCAGCGCGGGAACCTGGTCGCGGTTGAGGACATGCTGCGCGTCCCGGGTCATGGTATAGACCCACGCATCACGATACCACGTTTTGAAGAGGTAAAGGTACTCCAGATAGTCCCGCCGGAGCTGCCCCTCCACGAAGGCGGCCTGCTCCTTCTTCTGATCTTCCAGGTCTTCCCTGGACTGGTCCGGGGTGGCGTCGTTCTCCAGGTCGCTGAGCAGGGCGGCCTTTCGCGCTTCCATGTGCTGTTTGAGTTGGCCCACGAAGGCCTCGCTCACGAGGAGGGGGTCTTCACCGGCCTTCAGGCGGTGCGCCACGTCGAGCACGGCCTCGCGCTTGTTGGTGGTCACCAGATCCAATGCGCGGGAAACCTGACCCTGGGCCACGGAGGCCACGGCGCGGGCCGTGGTGGTGTCCAGATCGTGCTCGCGCATGAGGATATCGGCAACGGTCGCCGGCTTCAGCGTGCCAAAGCGCACCTGCTGGCAGCGCGAGCGGATCGTGGGGAGCAGCATGGTGGGATAGGAGGTCTGGAGCACGAAGGTGGTTTTGCTCGCGGGCTCTTCCAGGGTCTTCAGGAAATGATTCTGCGCGTCCGGACGCATGCGGTCGGCGTCCTGAATGAGGATGACGCGCCACTGACCCTCGAACGGGCGATAGGCCGCCAGCTCGGAGATGGTGTCGATGGCGTCGACGCTGATATTGCGCACCTTGCCCGAGGGGGCAATGATTTTGACGTCGGAATGATTGCCCGACATGACCTTGCGGCAGGAGAGGCAGGTGTCGCAGGCATCAAAGGTACCCGAGGTACAGTTGATGGCTTTGGCCAGTTCGATGGCGGCGAATCGCTTGCCCACGCCTTCGGGGCCCCAGAAGAGCAGGCCATTGGGGACGCGGTTCTGCTGGAGAATGTTGCGCATGAGGCGCAGGGGGATGTCCTGATCTTTGATGTCGCGGAAGCTCATGGGCGGTTTCTTATGGGTCTTATGGGTCTTATGGGTCTTATGGGTCTTATGGGTCTTATGGGTCTTATGGGTCTTATGGGTCTTATGGGTCTTATGGGTCTTATGGGTCTTATGGGGCCTTTGGGCTGGCGCGATACAGCCGAGCCTGAAGGCTGAAGTCTATTCTACCCGCGCGGCGAGCAGGGCTTCCACGGCGCGGCGGATGGTCTGATGCACTTCGTCAACTGAAGCCTCGCCGGGGATGAGGTGGATGCGATCGTGATCGGAAGCGGCGAGACTTAAGAAGCCCTGGCGCACGCGCTCGTGAAAATCGATGGATTCCTGCTCGATGCGATCTTTGCGGCCCCGGCTTCGTGCGCGCTCAAGGCCCACGGTCACGGGGACGTCGATCAGTAATGTGCAGTCGGGCCACACGCCGCCCGTGGCAATTTCGTTGAGGGTATGGAGGAGTTCGGCGTGGAGTCCCCGTCCCGCGCCCTGGTAGGCCGTGGTGGAATCGGCGAAGCGATCGCAGAGGACAATCTGGCCTGCGGCGAGGGCGGGGGCGATTTTCTCAAAGACATGCTGGGCGCGCGCGGCGGCGTAGAGCAGGAGCTCGACCGCGGGTCCCATGTTTTCGTGGTCGGGGTTCAGCAGGACGCCCCGTATGGCCTCGGCGATGGGCGTGCCGCCGGGTTCGCGGGTAACGATGACGTCGTAACCCGCTTCCGTCAGATATTCCCACAGCAGCGCGATCTGGGTTGATTTGCCGCAGCCCTCAACGCCTTCAAAGGTAATAAAGCATCCGCTCATGGCGTAAACACCTGTCGTCGCGCCTCGCGGCCCGCTTCAAAGAATTGCATCAGTGCCTGGGCGTCGCTACGCTCCACGGCGGTGAGAAAGTCGTTCAGTTGGCCCCGGAGCACTTCCAGGCCTTCCATTACGGCCTCGCGGTTGGTGAGGGTGATGTCGCGCCACATTTCCGGGCTGCCCTCGGCCAGGCGGGTCATGTCGCGAAAGCCATTGCCCGCGAATTCGCGCGCGGCGCCCCGCTCCACGGCGGAGGTGGCCAGGAGCGTGGCCATGATGTGGGGTATGTGGCTGGTGCTGGCGAGGATGACATCGTGGAGCGCGGGCTGCACATTGACCACGCGCGCACCACTTCGTTGCCAGAGTTCGCGGACCAGCCGCACGGCCTCGGGGTCGAGATCGGGGCTTTCTTCAATAAAGCAGACGCTGTTGTTATAGAGACTGGCCGAGGCATGCTCCGGACCGGATTTCTCCGACCCGGCCATGGGGTGGCAACCGACAAAGCGGCGGGGTGCGGGCCAGAGGTTGGCGGCGTGGGCGCAAATGGCGGCCTTGGTGCTGGCAACGTCCAGAATGACGGCGGAGGGGCGGGATGCGGCCCGGGCGATGTCCAGCGCCTCGAGGACCGTTGCCGCCGGTGTGGCGATGATGATGCAGTCGGCGTCGGCGGCGACACCGGCCAGATCGAGGGTGGCTTCGTGAATCGCCCCGAGGGAGAGGGCCGTGTCCAGGGTTTGCTGGCGGCGTCCCACGCCGGTGATGTGGCGGGCCGCGCCCGAGGCCTGCATGGCCAGGCCGAGGGAGGCCCCCAACAGTCCCGCGCCCACAAGTACGACGCGGTCAAACAATGGATCCATACCAACTCCGGTTTCGGGGACCTGCACATACGCCCCCCCAAATTGCTTCCCAAGACAAGTGGGTAGTGTATCGTATTGCGGTTGGGGATTGCATACCGGCGGCTTGACATCGGGGCGCGCTTGGCGTACGCTATCCATAGTTCCGCTATGCAGATGCAACAAATGGAGGCGCAATCGCCATGGATTCCAAATTTCTCACCGGCAGTCTGGACATGATGATACTTCAGGTGGCCCAGGGGGGGCCGACCTACGGCTACGAGATCACGCAGGAGGTGATGCGGCGTTCCGAAGGCTTCTTCGAGCTGAAAGAGGGCAGCCTTTACCCGGCGCTCCACCGCCTCGCGCGCAAGGGCATGCTCGAATGTTACTGGGAAGACAAAGACACGGGGCGCCGCCGCCGCTTCTACCGCCTCACGGCCGAGGGCGCCAAATCCCTCGCCGAGCAGCGCGCCGACTGGGAGCGCTTCGTTGCGGGCGTGAATGGGGTGCTGGGTCTGCGCGCGCAGGGGTTGGCGTGAGGGGAATTGGTTAGAATGTGACACAGGTCGTGGACGCGCCGCGGCGGGCGTCCCACCTGCGGTTTTGGGATGTAGGGTGGGATGGGTATTGGGGCGACCCAAATGTGATTCCCCAGAAGTACGACGCTACCTCACGCGCCATCCGGAATTTCCGGCTCGACCAACTGTGCCAATAACGACAGCGACTCCTGCCAGCCAAGATAGCAGAATTCCACGGGGATGACCGCGGGGATGCCTTCCTGGATGATATCGACCTCGGCCCCGGCGACGACTTTTTTTATCGTGATCGTGACTGGCATCTGGCCCGGAAGATTGGGATCGTCGAACTGGTCGATGTAGCGAATCTTGGAGTGGGGCGTCAGCTCGACGTATTCGCAGCGGAAGGAATGGCTGTTACCCGTCCCGAAATTCGTGAATGACATGTGGTATCCGCCGCCGACCCTGATATCGCTTGAATGGACCTTGCCGGTAAATCCATGGGGCGGCAGCCATTTCACCATTGCGTCCGGATCGACGAATGCCTTGTACAGTTTCTCAGGTGTCGTTTTGAATACCCGGTGCAACTTGACCGTGCCCGTGGTTTGATCTGTGGCGGTCTCTGGCATGGCGGCTCTCCTCTGGTGGTTTCTGATTTCAGCATCCACCATAACAAACCAGGCCGCATTGCTACCAGCGGAATCACTTCCAGGAGGAGTCCAAATTTCAATATTGCCTATTCCGGTTCTCCCATCTCCACGCCTGGCTAGTATTCACTCAATGCAAGCGTATGATCCTCCGTCGTACGCAGATCTCCGAGGTCCACGTGTTCCAATGATCTCTCTTCTACGTTGATGAAGTCGGGGTATTCATACTCGGTGTAGACTCGGCGCACATCATCCGGGGTATCGGCTGCGTAGAGCCTGGCGACAAGGCGGTATTGCCCCGGAGGAACGGTGTAGAAGCGAAGTATACCGTCGGCGAAGTCATTGGAGGAGATGGAAATGCGGTCATTTCGGAGTTCGACATCGGCGGACATGCCATCCGGCAGAGACAGCTTTCCCGAGACTTCCGGGCCATTTTCAAGCGTAGTAAGATGGCCGGCTTCCCCAGAGGCGAGCGTGACGTAGCGCGAGACCCGGTTGCCCTTGCTGGATGTTGCTTCGCTTCCAGGGGCGCTGCGGTAGGAAGCATGCACGAAATAACGGCCGGGAGGGAGGTTCTCCATGACGAGTCTGGGACTCCGCATGTCGGGCATGCGGGTAGGGAGGGCGAAAAACCATGCGGGTGTTTCGGAGGCGGGGCTCATGCCGATGTCCGTAAGGCGTTCATGGAATGCATTGCCAATGGTGAGCGTCGCGCAGGGCTCCAGTCGCAGTTCATGGTTAGACTCGGGGGCGGTGACGTGCTTTCGCACGTAGCCATTCTCGTCGAGGGCAACGAGGTCGTACGGGGGCCGAAGCGCGGGAAGTTTGAATCGCCCGTCCTCTGGCGTGAATACAACAACGTGATTCTTGCCGACCCACAGGTGCCGGGCGTTTTCGCGCTTCTCCGGGGTGTTGTCGTCGTAGCGCGATACGGCATTGCCAAGCCCCATCATCGATATGACGAAGTCTTCCGAGGCGAGGTGTACTTTTGCCCCGCGGACGGGAACGCCAGCAGCATCAAGGACTTGACCTTCCACGGGAGCGGCTTTTTCCATCTTGAAATTCAACATGTCCGGTGGTGCGTCCTGGGGGAAGAGCGGCGATAGTTCAATGAAGTAGCCATCACTTACAATCGCAATACGTAAATGTGTGATATCCTGTTCTCGCTTGGGTATTTTCAGTTCAAAGCCATCACCTTTTCGCTCCGGACTCTTGGCGACACTCCAATGGGTGCCTGAGAACATGGTTGTGACGAGGCTGCCATCGGTGTTGGTGCCAATCCAGATTTCGTAGTCCGGTACAGCGGACCCTGTTTCGGCGTCGACGACCGAACCGCGGAACGTCGCGAGCCGCGGGGTTTCGAATGTGATGATATTCTCTGCTTCCTGCAGCGGCAAGACTTCATGTCCCTGCGCGCCCGTCGGATGGCTGAAAGAAATCTCCATTGTTTCCGATGGCGCTCCCTCCCAAACGTAACGTCCTTCATCGTTTGCCGTGCCGCGCCGGAGGCTGTCGGTGTGAGTTTGACCATACACGACAAAGCGAATGCCAGGTAAGGGGCTATTGTTTTCGTCCACGAAGCGGAAGCGCAACGTACGTGTCTTACCGGCAGGATCTTCGCTTGCGGCCAGTGGCGTGCCAGGTTCATCCTTTGTTTCAGTGTCCGGGGCAGGCTGAGCATCGGATGTCGCAGGCGGCGCGTCGCCGTTCGCGTTCGGAGCGGCCACGGCGGTCATGCGCCAGAGCTTGCGCGTCCGGTGTTCGACGGTGAACTCCAGGCCCGTTTGCTCGGCGAGGTGGCCGAGGATTTGATCGAGCTTCCGGCGGCCCTCGGGTGTTGCGGCCTCGCCGTGCGCCATTCTGGCGGAACGCATGAAATAGGCGTAGGGTACTTGGGCGGCGTCAGGCTGATTCACCTGATTGATAACCGCCACATGGGTTCCAGATGAAAAGATCTCGAAAACTTCACTCAGGCGATTCGCGGCACCATAGTTGTAGTGGTCGCCACCGGCGTTGTTTCCCCCATAGATGTAGATTCCCTTCTCTTCGGGCGGGTCGGCAATGGGCTGAAAGGAGAACGAGCCGCGCGCGACGACGACGATTTGAGCGGTATCCGGGCTTTCAAAGTGGATGGGCGTCCCCGCCTCCTCGCTCAGGATCGTTTCGAGGGCCTTCATTCGTTCTTCGAGCGGGGCGTCCTCAACAATGCTCCAATCGCCACGGATTATGGTGTCAGGCACACTGTCCGCCACTTGGATATCCGCCGGCGTCAGTTCAGTGAGCGCGGCCGGTAGCGTTCGAAGCGAAGAGCCTTCGCCTCCATTGAAGCTGAAGTTATAGGTAGCCAGCACGTCTTTCTCGCGCGCCACGGGATCGCCAGGCCATCCGGCCAGGAAACGATCCCACCTCAATGTGATCACGTCGGGCATGGCATTACCGCCACTGCGGCTTTTCGAGAAAAAGTCCTGAGCAACGGCGCCTCTCGGTTGCTTGATTAAGCGAATGATCGCTCCATCGTTCGGTGCGTAGACTTCCTGGAAGCGAGGCCACCAGGGTTCGCCATCCACCTGATAGCTGGCGGCGATAATATCCGCGCTGCTAAACCGCGGGCTGCGGAAGCGCGCGTTTGTGTTTTCCACCATCGGCACATTATTCCAATGGATGGCGTAAAGGTTGGATTCGGCTTCCCCGGAAAAGTTACTACGCAGTCCAATATGATCGGGCAGTTCCAGATCGAGATCCGTCCGGCAGTCCGCGATCACGTAGCGATCCGCTGATGCCTCACCGGATTCGTCAGCCGCTGTCACAGTACTCGTTGTGTCGAGATTCTCCAAATCTGGCGTAACGCCGCTCAATTCCATCGCAGTGGCCGCGGGCGAGGTTGGGTGAAGGCGAAAGAGAAAGCCCGCGTTTGTGCCGCGCCGTTGGCCCGCCATCTGTTGTCGCAAGAGGTTGCTCCAATAGGAGGTGACTACTGTTTCGGCCGCGTTTCCCCACGCTCGTGGCTCTACCTGACGCCCGTCAACAGAAATGAGTGTCGGCTCCGCACCGACTACACCCAGCAGTTCGACTTCCAGTCCGGGTAATGTTGCTACCGCCCGATCCTTGGTGAGGTTCACCTCGATGGCGGGGGACTGGTCCGACCGCGTGTCGATTTCCGCGCCGAAAACTTCCGCAGGCTCTTGCACCAGTCGAAGGCTTCCGAGTGCCGCCAGGAGCGTGATGCCTGCGGCCGATGCGACGGCCACCCAGTGCCCGGCCAGCGCGTTTGCGCGAATACCCTGACGCAACCGGTGCAGGCGATGCATGATCTCTGAGCTTCCCAGCATAGGAACGCCTCCGGGCGCGGCGGCGGCGGCGTGAACGGCGAGCGCTTCGAGGGCAAGGGCGCGGGCGTAGGACTCGGCGCCGCCAACGAGGTCAGCCGCCACAGCATCACAAACTTCCTCGCAGGCTGAGCCGTGGGCAGACCGTAGACCCCACTGTAGCGGATGGAACCAAAGGAGGGCGGAGAGGACGCGCGCTAGACTCATCCAGAAGGTGTCGCGCGATTTCACATGCGCCAGTTCATGGGCGAGTACTGCCCGCACCTGCGATACGTCATCTTCGCCCAAGGCCCGATCCGAGAGGACGATGACCGGGCGCACCATGCCCGTTTGAAAAGGCGAGCCGAGCCCGGCCAGGATGCGCAGCTTTACAGGTTGACGGATGCCGAGCCGTTGCGCAACTTCGCGAGCGCAATCCACTAACGTTACTGGCGCGGCCGTCGAGAGGCGGATTGCAGCTTGAACGCGGATCCAGCCGCGCGTCATCTGGAGGAGGGACAGAAGCGCGCCTGCCCCCCAGAGAAAGAGCAGGAGCGACAGCGCGTTCTGGGAGAGCCACGCCGTGGCGGAGAATGGCGGGGAGGATTCGGACGGTGTGAAAATTTCCATCGGAGAAGCCGTGATACTCGGCTGTAGCGAGATTAAAACCTGTTCGACAGGCGCCTCTAATGCAGACATAGTTGGAGGTGTGGATGGCGCGGCCTCGCTATGCAACGCGATCTCCACGGCGGGTAGCGTGAACTCCGCAAATGGCAGGGCCAATAAACCCAGAATAACACTCCGCCAAAGCAACACCCGCCAACGTGGGTTTCGCCGCCAGAGTGCTAGATGAATCAACCATGCGACTGCCAGCAGCACCGTGGCCTTCACCAATACGGCATCGACGAACGGCAAACCAATGAGAAATTCCGCGAGCGTGTTCATTTCGCGCCCTTTCGCCGTTGGCTGTCCGAGGTCGCCTTACTTTCGCCGCGGGCTAGCCGCCGCAATTCCGCCAGCTCTTCCGGGGACAGATTCTCAGTCTTGATGAGTTGCGCGATGAGCCCGGCTGTGGAGCCTCCGGAAAATACGTGGGCCAGTTGGCGCGTCAACCCTGCCAACATTCCCTCGCGGGACTTCCGGGCTGTGTAGTAGAAAGCGCGACCGTCCCGGCGGCGCGTGACCAGGTCCTTCTCCATCAGCACGCGTAGAACTGATCGCAGGGTACCGTTGTCGATGGGCCAGGAAAACTCCGCCTCGATTTCGCCGGGTTTCTGTTCACCCCGCGCCCAGAGAATGCGGAGCGCTTCAAGTTCGTTTCGGTTCACGTCGTCCATGGATTGCCTCCAGTCTGTCCTGTGAGTATTTCACAAATTGGGGTCGATGTCAATGGACTTGTGAGCTTCTCACAGAAGGCCATTCGCACCAACGCCGATCAGCAGTGCACGCGGCTTCCTGTCCTACCGTAAAATCTGGCGCGCGCGCCTGCGACCGGCTATAATTCCCGACTCAACAACCCAACCCGCTTTTGCGTTATGAAGGAAGTTTTATGTCTGAACAGGTTCCCAGTCAGTTTGATGGTGTCAGCATTGTCTGCAAGGCCAACGTATATTTCGACGGCAAGGTGGTGAGCCACTCCATTTTGTTTCCGGATGGCACGAAGAAATCCACGGGGCTTATCTATCCCGGCACCTACACGTTCAACACGGACGCGGCCGAGCGGATGGACATCATCTCCGGTGCGTGCACGGCCCAGGTGAAGGGCGAAGCCGCAGCGACGGCCTACGCGGCGGGCACGTACTTCGATGTGCCGGCGAAGTCGTCCTTCGACATCACTGTGGAATCCGGCATCGCGGAGTACGTCTGCTCGTTCAAGTAGACGCTTGCGCAAACAAAATTCAACGCCCCTCCGCTGGTTTCGACACGGCGGAGGGGCGCTTTGTATTGGCACCTTTAACCAATAGTGCTTCGCGCTGAAATGCACCGATCACCAATTAACCGCCGATACGGACTTTGCCCACAGATCTGCACAGATCCGCACAGATAAGACAGAAGCTTTCGCCTTCCTTCTGAGTGCCCATCTCCTGCCTTGAAGGCTTCTGCCCTTACCAACCTGTATCTTCTGGCTGTTCTTGAGCCCTTGTAATTTATCTGGGTGGATCTGTGGAGATCTGTGTTAAAACACACTCTCCGGACAATTCATGTATCGTCGCACTTGGAAGTGGCTTAATCTACTTTATGCCGCTGACTTCCACACTTTGCGCCTTCGCGGCTTTGCGTGAGCACGTTTTGATCTATGGTCACGCAAGGCGCAGAGACGCCAAGGTGTGCGCCAACCTTGCCTTCCCTTATTCTTTCCCCGGCTCTGTAAGGAAACGTGTGTCCGCGTTACCAATATAGGCAATCGAGGGATTGGCATTGCTGGACGAAGACCAAGAATCGCTATTCGTGACCTGGCTGGAGGCCCATGGGGCTTCGGTGGTGAAGGTGGCGCGCGCGTACACGCTTACGCACGAGGAGTGCCAGGACCTGGCGCAGGAGATTCTTCTGGAGGCGTGGCGGTCCTTGCCGAAGTTTGAGCGGCGGGCCAGCGCGGCGACGTGGTTTTATCGCGTGGCGCTCCATACGGCAATGAACTGGCACCGGAAGGACAAGCCTCGCCGAGCACGACAACAACCCCTGCTGGACGTGCATGTTGTCGCTACGGACGGGACCGATGGCGCGGCGCAGCGCGAAGTTGTCGAGCAGCTTTACAGCGCGATACATCAATTGCCGAAGGCCGACGCGGCGTTGGTGCTGTTGTATCTGGACGAACTGAGTTATCGGGAGATGGCGGAAGTGCTGGGCATCTCCGAGAGCAATGTGGGGGTGAAACTGAATCGCGCGAAGAAAGCGCTGGGTGAATTGATGAAAGGGAAGAGCCATGAGCCCTGACGATTTTCAGCAGGCCTGGCGGGCGGAAGCTTCGCAGACGCGGGTGACGGTGAATGGTGACGCGCTGCTGGAGGCGGTGCGGAGCAAACAGCAGGAATTGCGGGCGACGATTGTGTGGGGCGATTTCTCGACCATAGCCACGGAATTGCTCTTGTTGCCCGTCTTTCTTTACCTGGGTATGGCGACTGACGCGCCCTGGACCTGGTACCTCGTGGTGGCGGCTATTTTCTGGAGCGCCGCGTACAAGGTTGCGCGTCGGACGTATGGTAAGCGCGGCGGGATGGACCCGGGCGAGCCGTTACTGGACGGCGTGCGGCAGTCTCTGGCCCTGGTGGACGAACTCGCGCGGGTTCGGCGCAACGACTTCTGGAGGACCCAGTTCACCGCAGCGGTGGCTATGACAATTTTTTTCGTCCATGTTGCCTGGTCGGTATACGAGGAGCCTATGGCTGCGATTGGCAACATGGCGATTTGCCTCATCCTGGTTTCTTCGATTTATGGCTTCACCTATTGGCTGGGCCGTCGCGTCGAGCGGACGCAGTATGAGCCGCAGCGCCGGGAGTTGATCGCGCTGCTGGAGCAACTGGGTGACGACGCGACTGGCGAGGTAAGCGGCGAGTATCCAATGCTCATGACGTCGATGCGCGTGGCGTGTTCACTGCGTCGAAAGTTGATCGGCTGGGGTCTGGCCACCTTGTTTTTGGCGATTGGCATCGGCGGTATTGTTTACGGATATAGCATGGATCGAGAGACCTATCCGAAGCTCGCTCCATTCACCGATGTGCGCTGGGGAGAGGACGTGCCGGTGGTTGAGATTGACGGAGAATGGCATCTGCTCTTCTCAATCGACGGGCTCGATGTGAAGGAGATTGTGGAATTCTGCAAAACTACCTACGGAGAGAAATGGCAGATGCGATTCGGTCAGGATCTGGTTCAGATATTGACGGAAATGGGCCATACGCCGAAGGACACCGTGCAACTGGATGTGCTCTCGGCCGGGCTCGTCAGCGGGAGCTTTGAACCATCGCAGTCGCAGCCCGTGCGGACCGTGAAGGATGTCGCGATGACCGCGGGGAACCGTCGCGCAGTGCGGGCGGCAGCCGAGAAACGCGAAGCGCGGGAGGCGGCGGACGAGGCGTCCAAGGCAGAGCGGGCTGAGCCGGTCGTGGAGCTGGATTCCGCCGCGCCGCTTGTCGAGTCGCTGGAGCGCGTACGAGCTGCCTATGCCTTGCCCGCGCTGGCGGCCTTTGCCCTGCGCGGCGATGTGATCGTGGAGCAGGCGATGGTGGGGACGTTGTCTACAAAGGATGATACGCCGGTAAGCTCTGCGGCGCAGTGGCATTTGGGATCGAACACGAAGGCGATGACCGCGACGGTGGCGGGAATGCTGGTGGAGGAGGGGCTGCTGCGCTGGGATTCAACGATTGGAGAAGTGCTGGGCGAAAGCGCGCCTGGGATGGACGAGGGTCACCGGGACACCACGCTGTCGATGCTGCTGCACCACACGAGCGGGATCACGGCGAATATTCGCTGGTTTTCCGCGCCAGAGGACCGAATCGTCTGCGCGGCGGAGATTCTGGCGGAGGCACCCGACGGCAAGCGCGGAGAATATGCCTACAGCAACGCGGGCTATGTCGTGGCGGGCGCGATGATGGAAAAAGTAACCGGAAAGACGTGGGAAGTCTTGATGCGGGAGAAGCTCTTCGCTCCACTCGGCATGACGAACACGGGCTTCGGTGCGCCATCGGCACCTGGTTCGCCGTGGGGGCATGAAAGCGGGTTGCTTGGCTGGTCGCCGAAGAACCCCAACGCGCGCAACGCGGACAATCCGCCGGTGATGGGTCCGGCGGGCACGGTACACACGACGATGGAAGACTACGCCCGTTTTGTCGCGGCGCACCTGAAGGGCGCACAGGGGCAGGGGGGCATTGTTTCGGCGCAGACCTTTGCCACGCTTCACGCGCCATTGCCCGGCGGGGACTATGGCATGGGGTGGATTGTCACGGAACGGGGCTGGTCGGGGGGCCACGTTCTCACGCACGGGGGAAGCAATACGCTGTGGTATACCACAGTGTGGCTTGCGCCGGGGAAGGGCATGGCCTTCTTCGCAGCCACCAATGTGGGTGGCGACACGGCGGGCAATGCCCTGAACAAGGCGATTGAGATGCTGATTGGTCGGCATCTGCCGCTATAGGCGCGTGGACCGAGTGGACCGAGTGGACCGAGTGGACCGAGTGGACCGAGTGGACCGAGTGGATTCGCCGCGGCGAATGGACCGAGTGGGTTCGCCGCAGCGAATGGACTGCGTGGCGGGTCCGCTGGGGGTGGTCATTTCGATAGAGACAGTTCGGGCGTTGGGGAATTGTCCGGCGCCGGACTTTACTCGGGGTGGTCTGCGGATTTCCTTCGTAGTTTTCACGTGACGCGGGTTGCCTGGCGGTGTCGGGGGAGGGTAACCGGTATACCTCCCCTTCTCATTCGCACAGGTCAGTGGCCGCGCCGTTCGTGGAACGCGGTGAAGGAACGAATCGTTGATCGGAGATTCTCCACCGACCACCTCTATAAGTATGGATCGGACGTTGCACTTTTTTGGGTGGGACGGGAGCTTATGGGCGGTGCTATCGGAACTTGTCCGCGCTGATGCCGAGGCCCCAGAATCCGACGTTTCGCGCTTTGCAGTGGGCTTCGATGCGGGCCGCGCGCTCGTGAATACGGGTGTCGGTGGCCTCGTCGATGGGTGGTGGGATGTCGAGGGTGATCCACCAGGATACCCAGTCGTTTTCCTTCTGGCGTTCGTGCAGCGTATCGATCAGGGCCATGACGTCGGCCTCCTGGCACTCTTTACCGTCGAGATAGAGCTTCCCAGCGGCGTCGACAATGACCCGGGTAGATTCCGGTGTGCCGGTTTCCGGTCCCGGCTCCGCGTCCGCCGTCGGCGGCTCCGCTTTTTTCTCCAGCTCCGCTTCCACGCTGGTCCAGGGAATTTCCACCTCGCCGGGGCGGCACCAGATGGCGTAGACCCCCATGCCGCAGGTGCAACTGTCGTACTGGGAGGAGACCACATCAATGGTATTGGGGGTAGTGTCGCAGATGGCCCGCAGCGGGGCCATTTGTTCATCCGTCAGGGTGAGCTTGCGTCGCTGTTCGACGTCCTTTCGCTGGTCATCGTTCAGGGGAACGGTGTAGCTGTCCACGGTGACGCTCTTGCGGTCGGGCGCCACGGGGATGGCTTCGGCGTGTGCGGGCATGGTCACGAGGAAGAGTAGCGGTACGAGCGACAGGCAGCGAAGACGCGAATGGATTGTGGGGAGCATGGGCATGCTGTTTCACCCTTGTGAAGGGTTGGTTCTTTCCAGTTTCTGGCCCAGTGCCAGCAGTCTCGGTCGGAGCTCCGAATAGGGAAGGTCCTGCACGGGCGCGCCGCGCTTCGCGCTGATTGCGGCGGCGACCCCGGCGGATTCACCGAGGATCATCCAGACCGGCTCCATGCGCAGGGAGGTCATGGCAATGTGACTTGCCGAGCAGCAAACGGGAACCAGCAGGTTTTCACATTCCTCCCGGCGGGGTGTGATGGCCTCATAGGGGATTTTGTAGATGCCCTTGTATTTTTCGTCCAGGTACAGAATCGAAAACTCCCCACCGCTCAGGGCGACTTTTCCTCCGACGGCCAGGGTGGCGTAGGGCCAGTCATCCACACCGTAGGAGGCCAGTCCGACGGCATGGGGCGGATCCGATTTTCCTTCGAGGTCCTTCTGCGTTACGACGTAGGAAGACACCATTCGCCGGGCTTCCCGCACGTACAACTGGTGCGGCCAACCGGCGGAATCGTCAAACTGGCCCCGCAGGAAAGTCGCCTGGTCCGCCGGTGTTTTCAAGGCGGGTGGAACGGACGGGTCGGTGCGGAGAAAATGGGTGAGATTTCGGAAAAAGTCCTGATGGAACTTCCAGATTTTGGAGCGGACGGCCCAGTCTCCATCGGGGTAGGCGTCGTTGCACCCGAACACGGTGGTATTCAGGAGGGAGCGGTTCGTATTGCCGCTTGGGTCGTCGTACAGTCGGCCATTGTTTTCGATGATCTCACCGAGGACCTTCATCTTCCTGGAGCGCTGAAGGTCGAGGCCCTGTTTGAAACCCCGGCGGAATACCTCGAACTGGGCCGGGTCGTAGTCGTCGGTGGGGGTTATGGGCCAGCCGTCGCCGACGAGATCGTATTTGTAGCGAAAGGCGTAGCCCATCATGAGCTTGTCCGCACTGCCCAGGGGCGCCATTTCCCTTTCCTGCAGCAGGGGGAGAAGTCCGCTCGACGGGTCGCCCGCGGTGTTGTAGGGATCGATGTCGTAGGTCCACAAATTGGGACGCACGCCGCCGAGGGATTCACCGTATTGCCCGGTTGATTCGCGGCCGAAGGTATGGGACACGCCGGAGGCCGCCATGAGGTCGCCCTCGTAGGAACAATCGAGAAAGAGGGCCGCCTGAACCGAAACAGCGTTCTGCGTTGTGGCCGAGGCGACGGGACAACCGGTGGGGTCGGGCGGCGCGTAGTCCAGCGAGAGGGACGTTATCAGCGGGCCATCGCGATGGACCGAGTTCAGGCGATGTTCGAACAGGACCTCTATCTTATGCTCGGCCACGAGGTCCGCAAAGACCTTTCGGTACTGCGCGTTGTCGTAGTTCTTCTCCAGGATTGCGAAGGCGCCGCCGCCCACCGCCTCCTTCCGGCCCCAATCGATGTGGTTGATTCCGCCGCCGGTCATGCCGCCCAGCCAGCGACTGGGCTCTACAATGAGAACGCGGCACCCTTCGCGCGATGCCGCCACGGCCGCCATAATGCCGCCCGCTGTGGCGGCGTAGACGCATACATCGGCTTTGAGGAGCGCCGGCCCGGCGAAGGCATTGGCTGTGGCGATGGCGGGCAAGGCGCCGCAGGTCAAGGCGACAAACTCGCGCCGCGTGCAGGTATTCGGCGATGTCATTCTCTTCCTCCTCTGGCGGGGCTACCCGGCCCGCCGCAATGTCCGACTGCTTATCATAGGCCCATCCACCTGAATCTGCAACGCTGGAAATTGCGATTGCTATCCTGGTGTGCTTTAGGCTCTAATCACGCCAGTGAAACGTGTTGTAACGTTCTGGTCTCGACCCCACCCCGAGGAATGTCATGCATCCGAACATAAAGCTTCGTTTGTCCGTCTTCATGTTTCTCCAATATTTCACGTGGGGCTGCTGGTACGCCAGCATGGGCGCCTACCTCGCAAATGCGCTGAAATTCGAAGGGGGTCAGATTGGCCTGGCCTATGGCGCCTTTGCCGTTGGCGCGATGATCTCCCCCTTCTTCGTGGGCCTGATAGCCGACCGCTACTTCGCCTCGGAGAAGCTGCTTGGGGCGCTCGGCATCCTCGGTGGGGCGCTGCTCTTTCTGCTGCCCCAGATGAAGGATTTCGCACCCTTCTATGCGCTGCTCATCGTTTATTGCGCCACCTATGTGCCCACCCTCGCCCTGGGGAATTCCCTGTCGCTGCACCAATTGCCCAATGCGAAAAAGGACTTCCCCCACGTGAAAACCCTGTCCGCCGTGGGCTGGGTGGCGGCGGGACTCCTCGTCAGCGCGCTGAAAGCGGAGCAGGTCGCGCTCCAGTTTTACCTCGCGGGTGCGAGCTCCATCGCGTTGGGGCTTTATGCGCTGACCCTGCCCCATACTCCGCCTATGAAAGTGGGGGAAAACGTGCCCCTGCGCGAAATACTCGGCCTCGACGCCCTCGCGCTGCTGAAGAAGCCTTCCTTTGCCATCTTCATCGGCTGCATGTTCCTCATCTGCATCCCGCTCTACTTCTATTTCGTCAACCTCGGCATTTATCTCACCGAGCACGGCTGGGAAAACTTTGCGGGCAGACTCACCCTTGCGCAAGTGTCCGATGTGGTGTTTCTTATCCTCTTGCCGTTCTTGCTGCACAAACTCGGCTACAAGAAAACCATCGCCATCGGCATCATTGCCTGGGTCACACGTTACTTCCTCCTCGCGCAGAGTGTCGATGCCGCCACCCTGTCCACCACGCTGATTATCAGCGCCATCCTGATCCACGGCGTTTGCTATGACTTCCTCTTCATTGCCGGACAACTCTACGTGGACGAGGAGAGCAACGAACGCATGCGCGGCGCGGCCCAGGGTTTTATCGCCTTTATTCTCTGGGGCGTCGGCGCCTTTGTCGGCACCCTGCTGGCCGGGAAGGTCATGGAGGCAAACAAACTTGCCAAACCGGTCAGCGGCTACCTTCACGATTGGCAGGCGATCTGGAGCGCGCCCGCGTGGGGCGCGGTCGGTGTGCTGGTGGTGTTTCTGCTGTTCTTCCGTGGACCGGTGAAGACGGTGGTGGATGTGGCGGAGGAGGAAGTGCTGGTCGCGGCGGATGACAAGGTGGTGTGAGGGGAGTTGACAGTTGACAGTTGACAGTTGACAGTTGACGGTTGACGGTTGACGGTTGACGGTTGACGGTTGACGGTTGACGGTTGACGGTTGACGGTTTTGGCGCTATTCAGGAGCTTGTGGTAGGATGGATCCGAGGTGTAAGCGATGACCTTGAACGACGTTCAATATATAACTGATGCGGACGGGCGGGAGGTGGGCGTCATTCTGCCCATCGAACTCTGGCGTGAGATTTCTTCAGAACGCGAAGTGGCGCACCGTTTGAGCAACGAGGCCACGAAGAAACGCCCCATGGACCCACGCGGGCGGGCGGAGGGCCTAACCCTTGAGGAAGCTGGCATCGAGATCTGTAAAGAGACGGGACTCCCCGTGTTTCGCATGCCAGTAGGAGCGCCGCAGATTTCGACGGAGTTCATACGGTCTCTGGAAGACGAGTGGTGAGCGTCCGCCTGCTGGACGCCAATATACTCATTGCGCTCGCTTGGCCCGCGCACGCGCGCCACAAAGCGGTTATTTCCTGGTTTCGCGGAATTCGCGAGGAGGGCTGGGCCACCTGCCCCTTTACTGAAGCCGCCTTTGTGAGAGTAATCTCCAATCCGCGTATGCAACCCTACGCCGTCGCGCCTGAAGCGGCTATTCTCCTGCTGAACACCTTGACTGGTCAATCGGGATATGAATTCTGGCCGGACGATCTCCCGCTGAGAATCATTCTGGAGCGCACGGCCAAAATTACCGGGCACAATCAGATTACGGATGCCTACCTGCTGGCACTGGCGAGACTCAGAGGTGGCAGGCTCGCGACACTGGACTCGGGCATCTCCGCACTCTTGCCGCGCATACCTGGGGAGTCCGAGCGCCTGGAAGTCGTGGCGGTGGAATAATCCCTTCCGAGGAGCAGCTCGGGGACAGGGGTGGCGAAAAGGCAGTATAAACATGACCCGTCTTTCGATACTCGATCTCGCCTTCGTGCCGGAAGGCGCAACGCCCGCCGACGCGCTTCGGAACACGCTGGACCTCGCGCGGCATGCGGAGCGCCTGGGCTATCATCGATTCTGGCTGGCGGAGCATCACAACATGGTCGGCATCGCCAGTGCGGCGACAGCGGTGCTCATTGGCTATGTGGCCGGGGGCACGAACACCATCCGCGTCGGCGCCGGGGGCATCATGCTGCCGAACCACGCGCCCCTCGTGGTGGCGGAGCAGTTCGGCACGCTGGAATCCCTCTATCCGGGGCGGATCGATCTTGGGCTTGGTCGCGCGCCCGGCACGGACCAAGTCACCGTTCGCGCCCTGCGCCGCACGGCGGACAGCGCGCTCCATTTCCCACAGGATGTGCTCGAGTTGCAGGCCTATCTGGGCGTGGCGCAGGAAGGACAGATGGTCCGCGCGGTGCCCGGCACCGGAACGAAGGTGCCCCTGTGGATCCTGGGCTCCAGCCTCTTCGGCGCGCAATTCGCCGCGAAGATGGGCCTGCCCTACGCCTTTGCGTCCCACTTCGCGCCGAGGGAACTGATGCCCGCGCTGGAAATCTATCGCCGGGAATTTGAGCCGTCGCAACAGCTCAGCGCGCCCTACGCGGCTGCGGGCGTTAACGTCTTCGCCGCCGATACCGACGCCGAAGCGCGACGGCTCTTTACCTCGGCTCAACAACAGTTCACGAACTTAATACGCGGCACGCCCGGCCGGTTGCGACCGCCCATCGACGATATCGAAGTCTACTGGACCCCCGCCGAGAAGGCCCACGTGACGGGCATGATGTCCTGTTCCTTCGTCGGCGCCCGCGCCGGCGTGCGGGACGAGTTGAACGCCTTTATCGACCGGACGAGCGTCGATGAACTCATCGTCGCCTCAGCAATTTACGATCATGCGGCGCGGGTGAGGTCCTATGAGATTTTGATGGAGTCGGTGGGGACGTAGCGATTTCCTATTTCCCACGAAACCGTCGGATGTAGCACGAAGGACGTCTAAAGTTGGGGCGTCTTATTATCCTCATGACCTGGTTCCCCGAGGAAAATGCGCACGGCTGGGAGCGCAGGCGTCCCCGCCTGCAAGGCACCGGAGGTGCGATCAAAGGTGCGAAGCGGTTAATCGTGTTCGGTAGGAATGAGTGCGCATTTGAATCGGTTCATGCGCCTGCGGCGCAAAGTGCAGGCGAGGACGCCCGCGCTCCCAGCCGTGCGAGTCCTATTGGACAGGGGCACGGATCAGGCGTTAAGGCGCAAATGGGTAGGAGAAAACGTAATGTCATTTCGTCCAAATAACAAGTCCGTGGCTCTGTTTCTGACTCTTCTCTTCGTCGTTCCCGCCCTGACCGGGCGCGCACAGGCCGCCGAGTGGCGTATTGATTCGCCCGTGGGGGACGGCACGCCCGGGAACGTCGGCCAGCCCTTTGGCCTGGTGGTCGGGCCCGATGGCGGGCTCTATATCTGCGAAGTGGAGAACCATCGCATTCGCCGATTCGACCTGAATACCCAGGCGTTGACCACCGTGGCCGGTACGGGGCGGGCCGGGTATAGCGGCGATGGGAGGCTGGCCCTTGACGCCGACCTGAACGAGCCCTACGAGATCCGCTTCGACGACGCGGGGAATCTTTTTGTCGTCGAAATGAAGAACCACATCGTCCGCCGCATCGATGGGAAGACCCACATCATCACCACCGTCGCGGGCTGTGGTCGCGAGGGGTTCGGCGGCGACGGCGGTCCCGCGACCGAGGCGCTGCTGAAGCAGCCCCACAGCATCGACCTCGACGGGAAGGGCGGCCTGCTCATCGCCGACATCGGCAACCACCGCATTCGCCGCGTCGACCTCGCGTCGGGCACGATCCGAACCATTGCGGGCAACGGCGAGAAGACGATGCCCCAGGACGGCCAACAGGCCGACGGCAACCCCATGGTGGGGCCTCGCGCACTCTTTGTGGACGGCGACACCCTCTGGATCGCCCTGCGCGAGGGACACAGCGTGTGGCGTATGGACCTGAGCACGGGAACACTGACCCACGTGGCCGGAACGGGCGAGCGGGGCTACACCGGCGACGGCGGCCCCGCCCGCGAGGCCACCTTCGACGGCCCCAAAGGCATCGCCGTCGGCCCAGCGGGCGAGGTGCATGTGGTGGACACGGAGAACCAGGCCATCCGGATGATCGACACGCAGTCGGGCGTCATCACCACCATCGCCGGGAGCGGACCGAATGGGCGTGGATTTGGCGGCGACGGCGGCCCCGCGACAGCGGCAAAGATGGACCGGCCGCATGGGATTTGTGTTGGGGCGGACGGCGCCGTGTATGTGGGGGATACGAACAACCACCGCGTGCGGCGGGTGTGGCGGAGTGGGGAGTGATAGAGTGGCGATGGCAACGAGGAAGCAGCGGGTGTGGGGGGATAAGTGGACTCGTGCAGGGTAGAATTCCCAGCTTCGCGGAATGGCGCTTGACTTATCAATATCACCCATCTAGTATGCTCAAACTTCGTAAAACGGAACCCACGTTTCTGCCGAGGACACTCAGAGGCTGATTAGTAAGTATCGGGGCTACCGGGTTTGACTGGGCGACACGAATGCTGCGGCTTACGGTTTCTCCACCAATCTTTTAAATAAGGGTGCAGTTTTAATACTACCGCTCAAGCGGCGTGCTGTAGGGCCAAGTATTCTTTCCAAAAGAGGTCCCATCGA